>JANNSA010000422.1:0-10133 GCA_031402115.1 Hyphomicrobiaceae bacterium
GGACGGCTATGTCCGCGCCGCCGGCGCCGAAGCCCCCGCCGCCGCGCGTTTGCGGCAACGCGCAAGGCTTGATGACTTGGAACTCGAAGAGGCCAGCGCCAGCATTACCCTGACAACCCATGAAACTGCTCTGGCATCAGCCGCGATTGTGCTGGCGGGCGCGATTGCGACGGAACAGGCCGCGCGCGCCGATTGTCGAAAGACGGATGATCGGCGCGCGCGGCTGGCAAATGCCGCCAGCGAAGTAGAACGGCAGCAGCGAGAGTGCATGCTGCGGCGCTCCAGTTTCGACGCGCAACGGCAACAGCTTGACGCCAATCGGAGCGAACTCGCCGCCACGACAGTCGCACTGGCCGCCGAGCGGATGGCTCTCGCTGATCTCGGAGCCCTGGCCGCCAACCTAATCACCGCTCGTACCGAAGTTGCTCGTGTGCGGCCCGGTGCCGCTGACTTGCGCGCGCAGTGGAACGGCCAGGAACGCGATCAGCGTGCCAGCCAGGAACGCCGGACAGCTGTGCAGGACGAGCAGCATCGCAGCCAGATTTCTGCCGCCGCCGCGCACGCTCGATCCTTAGTACTCGCAGACCGGATGCAGCGCCTTGCCGACGAATACGCGGTTTTGCAGGAGCGCCCTGGCGATGTTGCTGGGCAATGTGCTGAACTCGACGCCGGCATTGAACTGGCAGGCACGGCCCGCCGCAAGGCTGCAGATACCCTGGCATCCCTGGAAACTGAATTGCGTGAAGCACAGAAATCGCTGCGCGAGCTGGCCGGCGGTGTGATGGTGACGCGCGAGGCCCAGGCCCGTATCGAGGTGCGGTTGGAAGCGTCACGCGAGCGCCGCATGCGGGCCGCCATTGGCATCGAGGAGGTGCATGGCTGCGGGCCTGACAACGCTTTGCAGCAGGTTGGTCTGCCGGCTGATCATCTAGTCCCAGCCACCGTCGAACTCGACAAGTCCCTGAAGCAACTTCGCATGGACCGGGAACGGCTGGGCGGCGTCAATCTGGCGGCGGCTACGGAACTGGCGGAAATCGAAAAGCAACACGCCGACCTCAATGCTGAGCGCGCCGATCTGGAAGCGGCAATCGGCGAGCTACGCGCTGCCATCAACAAGCTGGAGCGCGAGGGCCGCAAGCGGCTGACGGAGGCCTTTACCGAGGTCAATGGACATTTCAGCCAGCTCTTCCGCACCTTGTTCGGCGGCGGCGAGGCGCGGCTGGAAATGATCGACGATCCGGCTGATCCGCTGGCCGGGGGCTTGGAGATCATTGCCAAGCCGCCAGGCAAGAAACCTGCAACCTTGTCCCTGTTGTCGGGCGGCGAGCAGACGCTGACAGCGCTGTCGTTGATCTTTGCTGTGTTCCTGACCAATCCCTCACCAATCTGCGTGCTGGACGAAGTCGACGCGCCGCTCGACGACGCCAATGTCGATCGCTTCTGCACGTTGCTGGAAGCCATGGCCGCCAAGACCGATACCCGCTTCCTGGTGATCACCCATCACCCGATGACGATGGCGCGCATGCAGCGCCTGTTCGGCGTCACCATGGCCGAGCAGGGCGTCAGCCAGTTGGTCTCCGTTGACCTCAGCAGTGCCGTAGAACTCCGCGAGGCGAGTTAGTCGGCACTTGGCGGCGATTGCCGAGACATCGCTGTGCAGCATGATTGCGCAACTTCGAAGCCCTTGACTTGATTGAACATCTTGCCACTTGCAGGTGACCAGCGACGCAGATTGCCGCAGATCAAAACCGGTAACATTTCCATAGCTATTTCAATATCATAGCCTGTGCATTGCTGCCTTGACAGTAACCGCGAGCGCCCCTAGGTTGCGGCCGTCTTGTCGAGGGTTCCGGCGGTTTCGGACCCTTTCGACTGCTGCAATCCCGTTAGAGTAGGTCACGTGAGCGCTCCGTCGGACGACGACCGCGGCGAGATGTCCCCTGCCGAACGCGACGCTTTCAAGCGGCGCATTTCGGAGTTGGATCAGAAGCTCGGCAAAGCAAAGGGGCAACCCGGCGGCAGCGCTGGTGGTGCGGGGTCTGGAAACGGTGGTTCGGCGGCGTCAACGGGACGCGGCATGGCGGCCGGACTGCAGATGGCGTCGGAGTTCGTGGCGGCGATAATCGTCGGCGCTGCGATCGGGTACGGCTTAGACTGGGCAACTGGATTCAGCCCGTTGTTCCTGCTGCTGTTCGTGCTGCTGGGCTTTGTTGCGGGTGTGATGAACCTGCTACGCACCTACAAGCGGGTGCAGGGTAGTGTTGGTAACATCGGCCGGGATCTGCCGCATGACGAAGACGACGATAAGTGACGAGGCGCTGGCGACGGGCCGGCGATGGGGAATGATCGGGGCCTAGCATGGCAGAAGGCGGCAAGACAGATCCGATCCACCAGTTTGAATTGACCAAATTGCTGGATCTCAATCTGTTTGGAGTGGACGCGTCATTCACGAATTCGGCACTCTACATGGTGCTGGCGGCGGGACTGACGACTGCGTTCCTGGTATGGGCCATGGGGCGGCGGGCGTTGGTGCCGTCGCGGACACAATCAGTAGCCGAGATTGCGCACGACTTTGTCGGCGGCATCGTCAAGGACGGCCTCGGCGATGAGGGCAAGAAGTTCTTTCCGCTGGTGTTCGCGCTGTTCTCGTTCATTTTCGTCTGCAACATGCTGGGCATGATCCCGGTGCCGGGCGCCTTCACGGTAACCAGCCAGATCATCGTCACCGTGGCGCTGGCGCTGATCGTGTTCTTCACCGTGCTGATCATTGGCTTTGCCCGCCACGGCCTCGGCTTCTTCAAGCTATTTGTGCCCGACGGCGTGCCCGGCTACGTGCTGCCTTTGGTGGTGCCAATTGAGGTCATTTCGTTCCTGTCGCGGCCGTTGAGCCATTCCGTGCGTCTGTTCGCCAATATGCTGGCCGGGCACATCACCATGAAGGTGTTCGCGGGCTTCGTGGTGTCGCTGATCGGCGCCGGTGGCGTGTTCTCCTTGCTGGCGCCGCTGCCATTCCTGATGCTGCTCGGGATGACAGCTCTGGAATTGCTGGTGGCGTTCCTACAGGCCTACGTTTTCACGATGCTCACTTGCGTCTACCTCAATGATGCGCTGCACCCGCATCACTAGCGGCCCTGGCGCTTCGCTCTGCCCACTCTCTGACAATCATACGTACCAACAGGAGACTTCCATGGATCTCGCTTCGGCCAAGGCACTCGGCGCCGGTCTCGCAGCAGTCGGCACCGGCATTGCCGCGATCGGCGTTGGCAATCTGTTCAGCCAGTACCTGGCCGGCGCTCTACGCAATCCGTCCGCCGCTGACGGCCAGTTCGGCCGCTTGATTTTCGGCTTCGCCGTGACAGAAGCGCTCGGCATTTTCGCATTCGTGATCGCGTTGCTGTTGCTGTTCACCTGATCCCTTGTGATCAGGCCGAACCTTGAAAAGCGGTGACGGGACAGCCTCATGTCTAAGATGATCCTTCAAGCGGACGGCACGATTGTGTTGGCCGCATCGACCACCACTACGGGGTCAGCGACGACGACTGCTGGCGAGGTGGCGGGCAGTGGCACGCATGGCGCTACCGAAGGCGTCGGCGCGAGCCCTGGTGCACACGGCGCCGCCAAAGTGTTCCCGCCGCTTGATCCCACCACGTTCGCGCCGCAGCTGGTCTGGTTCGCCCTGACATTCGGGGTGTTCTACCTGCTGCTGTCACGCGTTGCCTTGCCGCGCGTGTCGAGCGTCATTGAGGCGCGGGCCGCGCATATCAAGAGCGACCTCGACGAAGCCGAGCGGCTCAAGGCCGATACGGACAAGGCGCTCGCCGAATATGAGAAGGCGCTGGCTGACGCCAAGGGCAAGGCCAACGGCATTGCGCAGCAGACGCGGGATACGCTGAAGACCTATGTCGATCAGCAGCGTGCCCATGCCGACAAAGAGAATACCGAGAAGACAGCGGCGGCTGAAGCGCAGATCGCGACAGCCAAGCAGGCCGCGCTCAGCAATGTCGGTACCATCGCAGCCGAAACGGCGGAGGCCATACTGAGTCGGCTTATCAAGGCTCCCGTCAGCCGGGATGAAATCAACGCCGTGTTGAATGCCATGCGCGCCACTTGAGTTCGGTTGCTCACTGATAAGGAAGCCTAACTCATGTTGTTCGAAGCTGAGACCTGGGTCGCGATCTCGTTCCTGACCTTCCTGGCGATCCTCGCTTATGTCGGCGTGCCCAAGCTGATCGGCCAGACGTTGGACGCCCGTGCGGCGGGCATCAAGAAGGACATCGACGACGCGCGCCGCCTGAAGGAAGAGGCACAAGTGCTGCTGGCTGACTACAAAAAGCGCCGCGATCAAGCCGAGACGGAAGCTGCCGCGATCATCGACCAAGCCAAGCGCGAAGCCGACGTAATCAGCCGCGAGACGCAAGCCGCGCTTGATGAATCCCTGCAGCGCCGCACCCGCATTGCCCATGAAAAGATCGCTCGCGCCGAAGCGCAAGCCATCAGCGAAGTCCGCGCCGCCGCTATCGATGCCGCGGTGTCCGTGTCCGAGCGGGTGATTGGCGGCAAGATGGCGGCCGGTGGCGGCCAGTCATTGGTCGATGACAGCATTCGTGAGCTGAAGGGCCGGCTGGCCAATTAGCACGGGCAATAGTGGCTAGGGTGGGTTAGGCCTCTGGCTGTAACCCACCATCTGCGGCACACACCGTGCATCTGCGGCACGCACCGTGCAATTGAACTCGTCAAGTCTCGCCTGTTCATGGCGGATTACCGCCAGAGCCCGAATCCGCCCTAGTTGATCAGGCATGCACCAGCTTCTCGGCCGACAGCAGCAGCCGGTCGAATGTACCGGTACTTTCGTCACCCAGCGCAGTCTCGACCTTGGACTGCGTATCGCGCCAGATCGGGAAAGCGGAGCGCAGCGACTGATCGCCCCGGTCGGTCAAGTGCAGGCCACGACCACGGCGGCCGGCTGGTGGATCCATATCGATCAGCTTCAGCGCGCACAGGCGTTTCAGGTTGCGGCTAAGCGTCGACTTCTCGATATCGAGATCGCCGCCGATCTCAACGGCGGTGACACCGTCCTGCTTGGCAACTTCGGTCAGCAACGTGAACTGGCTGGCGGTCAAGCCAAGCGGACGCATCGCGTCATCATAGATGCGCGTGATGATCCGGCTCATACGGCGCGCCCGTAGCGCAACGCAGCTGGCCGATGACGTCTCGGCGATTTCCAACGCGCTGTAGGACTTGGCGTCGTTCAGACGCAATTCGACGATGCCCATGGGGGGAGCCCTCTTGCTTCGGTTTCGCTTCAGCGCTTCTTGACGCAAGCGAGCAGGGGACGCCGCACATACCGGCTCGTACATTCGAAAGTGCTACTGGCGTAAGTGCTACTGGCCATACAACCGGAATGTCTGATTCTTCAACGCCATACAAGCCAGCGCTGGCACCGGCGTGGCTGCCATGCCACTGCAAGTGACTGAGAAGCCGCTACGGCAACCGCACCGTCGCAATGGCCATGGCGGCTAGTCCTTCCGAGCGGCCCGTGAAGCCAAGGCGCTCCGTCGTCGTTGCCTTGACGCTGGTGCGACTGAGATCAATGCCAAGCAGGTCCGCCAGTCGCGCCTGCATGGCCTCACGGTGGGGGCCGATTTTAGGGCGCTCGCACAGGATGGTGATGTCGACATGCGCAATCTGGCCGCCGCGCGCCTGCACCCGAGCTGCAGCGTCACGCAGGAACACGGCGCTGTCGACGCCGCGCCATTGGGCGTCTGACGGCGGAAAGTGCACACCGATGTCGCCGTCGCCAATCGCTCCGAGCAAGGCGTCGGTGAGCGCATGCAGGGGCGCGTCGGCGTCCGAATGACCTTCCAGGCCGCGTTCATGGGCGATGCGCACCCCACATAGCATGACGTGATCGCCATCAATGAAGCGGTGGACGTCGAAGCCCGAGCCCGTGCGGATGTCGTTCAAGCCAAGCAAATGCACGGCCGGTGGTCGGCTGAGTTCGTCGGCGGCCATCCGGCAATCCTCGTCCGTTGTCAGTTTGCGGTTGCGTTCAGAGCCTTCCACCATCAGCACGTCAAGGCCCGCCCATTCAGCGATTGCCGCATCATCGGTGAAATCATGTTGACCCGCTGCTGCTGCCCGCTCGTGAGCCGCCAGGATCGGTGCGAAGCGGAAGCCTTGCGGGGTCTGCGCACGCCACAGATTGTCCCGGGACTGCGTGCCAACAACCAGTTGGCCGGCATCGGTGCGTTTCAGTGTATCGGCGACGCGTATGCCTGGCAGCGTGCCTGCATGGCTCTGGAGGCCAGCGATCACTCGGTCGATCGTAGCGGCATCGACAAACGGCCGCGCAGCGTCGTGGATCAGCACGGCTGCGGGCGCGCCGTCCGCCGCCCTCTGCACGATCGCCCGCAACCCGCAGTAAACCGATGCCTGTCGTGTGGCACCGCCCGGCGCCGGTGGCAGCAGCTTCGCCGATGCGGGCGCTGCTGCGAAGTATCGCGCTTCATCATCGGGGTGAATGACGGCCTGCACCATGCCAATGGCCGGATGCCTGAGAAAGCACTCGAGCGTCAGGCTGAGCATCGTCTGCGAGCCTAGTTGCCGGTACTGCTTGGGGCCACCATCGCCCGCGCGCACACCGCGTCCAGCCGCGACGATGACGACAGCCACACCCTGCGTGGCGGCTTGCCCTTTTGACTTCAGTGTTCGCGGCACGAATGGCCGTCCCTTGTTGCGCGTCCCCCCTGACTTGATGGCAGAGCCGGACGTGCAAATTCAAGTGGCATCTCAGCCCGATTTGTTTGCCTGGATAGCGGCAATGACAGCCGCTGGCGTGGTGTTTTCGGTTGTATCAGCTGGCAATTGCCATAGGTCGTGCAGCCAGGGCAATCGTGCCTCGACGCCGTCTTGGCGCTCAGGCGGGACAGCGGCGGCATCGTCCAAACAGGCAAGTGCAAGGGAAATCAGGCCGGGCTCAGCATCATATTGAAAGGTCAGCGGCGTGCCGCATGTCCGGCAGAACCCGCGCTCGGCAGCTCTTGAACTACGGAAGATTGTCGGCCGGTCAGCATGCCAACTGAGATCACTCACGGCGACCGAGCCCAGCGCCGCAAAGTACCCACCGAATGCCAATTGGCACATGCGGCAATGACACAAGGCCGGTTCGACGATTGGACCAGTAATGCTGAAGCGCACGGCGCGGCACTGGCAGCCGCCTTCGCGCTGTGTCGGGTAGGTCATGGCCTGAACTTCTCGCGATATCGCGCTCCGCCGTCAACACTGATCAAACCTGCCGCGCGCCAGAGGTTGCAAAGACCGCGCGCGCTGGCACGCTTCTTGCGCGGCAGCCCCACAATCGCGGAGCCCCGTCTGCACTGGCCTGTCAGCCAGCATTTGGAATGTGAGCCATGGCCAAGCAAGCCGCGCGTGTCGAGTGGGTGGATTACGCCAAGGGCATCTGCATCGTACTGGTGGTGATGATGCACTCGACACTTGGCGTCGAGAAGGCCGCTGGCGACATCAGCTGGCTGCATGGTTTCATCGCCTGGGCCAAGCCGTTTCGCATGCCCGATTTCTTTCTGATTTCCGGGCTGTTCCTGGCCAGCCGCATTGACCGGCCGTGGCGCGAATTCCTTGACAGCAAAGTGCTGCACTTCGCTTACTTTTATGTGTTGTGGCTAACACTGCAATGCTTGTTCAAGGCTTGGCCGCTGTATGCGGTGGGCGGCCTTGACGCGGTGTTGCGCGACTATGCACTGAGCTTTGTCGAGCCGCGCGGCACGCTGTGGTTCATCTACATTCTGGCACTGTTCTACTTAGCCGTCCGATTGACCCGAAGCTTGTCGCCCTTGCTGGTATTCGTGGCCGCCGCCGCTCTGGAAATCGCGCCCATTGAAACCGGAACTCTGATCGTCGACGAGTTCGCCGCACGCTTCGTCTACTTCTTTGCGGGCTACTGGCTGGCGCGCCATATTTTCGCGCTGGCCGGGCAGGTTGACAACCTGGCTGCACCCGTAATCGCCGCCACCCTCGTCATCTGGGGGGCATTCAATGGCTGGATGGTGTCATCGGGCCTGTCGGATTTGCCGTGGCTCAGTCTCGGCTTGGGTTTTATTGGCGCTGGCGCCGTCATCGCCATGGGCGTGCTGCTCTCCAAAATTCCGTTCGCACGGCCTTTGCGCTACCTCGGCGAGAACTCCATTATCATCTATCTGGCATTCTTCCTGTTCATGGCCGCAACACGCACAGTGTTGCTTAAGTTGCAATGGATCCCTGATCTTGGAACCGTGGCGCTGCTGACGACGGCTGCCGGCGTCATCGGTCCGCTATTCCTCTACTGGGTGGTGCGTGGCACCATGTTCGATTTCATTTTCCACCGGCCGGCATGGGCCAAGCTGGCGCCATCAACCGCAACATGGCAAACTCAAACCCCATAGGATTATCCAACGGGAAACCATGCTGATGGCCGTCAGCGCCGCATTCCTGGAGTTTGTCGCCGAACAATTGGCGCCACTTGGTTCTGTGCGCATCAGGAAGATGTTTGGTGGCGCTGGAGTTTATTGTGGCGAGCTGATGTTCGGACTGGTTGCCGACGAGGTGCTCTATCTGAAGGCCGACAACATAAACAGGCCCGCTTTTGAGTTGGCCCGCTGTACGCCGTTCACCTATGAACCGGGCACCGGCCGGGCAATTGTCATGAGCTATTGGCAATGCCCGGACGCCCTTTACGATGACCAAGAAGAGCTGCTGACGTGGGCGCGCGAAGCGTACAATGCGGCGTTGCGCGCGGCTAAACTGAAGAAGACACCAAAGCCTGCCGCCAAGCGTACACGCCAGGGCGGATAGCTTCAGTTGATCAGCAAGGGTAGCTCACTGAGCGACGCGACTATCGCCCCGGCTGGCATCTCTGGATACTCATCCGGCTGGCCCGTGCGATTGATCCACACGGTTGCAAAACCAAAGGCATGAGCACCGGCGATGTCCCAACGATTGGATGACACGAAGGTAATTTCCTCGCGTGCCGCACCGAACCTGGTCATGCCGAGCCGGTAAACCCGGCCAGACGGTTTGAAAGTGCCAGCTTCGACGACGGACAGCACCGCATCCAGCACGCCGTCAAGTTGACTGGAGCGCACCGCGTTGTCGAGCAGATCGGGATCGCCATTCGACAATATCGCGACGCGCGATCGCTGGCGCTTAAGCGCGATCAGCGCCTCGCGCACTTCCGGATAGGCCGAGAGGCCGTCATAAGCGCCGAGCAAGTCCGCTCGCAGTTGCGGCGTCAGCACCGTGCCCGTGCGCGCCGCCGCAAAGTCGAGGCTGCGGCCGAGCAGCGTGCGGAATCCGACCGGCTTGGCCGTGAGGCTGTGGATCCAGGTGTATTCGAGTTGCTTCAACCGCCAAAGTTCCGACAGCCGGTCTGCGTCCGGCCCGACCAACTCGCGGTAGCGGCCAACAGCCGAGTGAACATCGAACAGCGTGCCATAGGCGTCGAACAAATGGATGATTTGTGCCATGCGGGCTTCCTTATCGCGACCCGGATCTGTCTATCGCGTCTTGACTTACTTGCGAAGCACTCGCCGCGCCGCCTGGTCGCGCCGTTTCGCTAAGGCCCGGAGTCTCCCTTGCCACAATCAGGCCGCTTTCGTGACCGGCAGCAGGGTCACTGTCTTTGGCGTGATTCGAATCTCTGCTAGTCCCTTATCCACAGTCTTAGAGTTCAGCCCACAGTCAACACGCAGGCACCGTGCACGCTGCCTCGCCCTGGGCGAAGTAGTCAGGCTGCAGCGCTACGACGTATGGGTGTTGCCCGGCGCTCGGCGGGCACCGGCTGTGATGTGTCGCCAAGTATTACCGAAGAGTTCGATTTCAGCGGGTTCGCAGGTCTCGCTTAGAGTTTGTTAACGATTGCGTCTTAACTTCGAACAACGCGAAGTTAATCGTTCAGCGATGGAGTGCCGCCACGAGCGTCCGGAAACGATCCGGACGAGCAGAGGCGTAAGCGTTTGTTCGCGTTAGATTATTGACGACAACAAACGCCCGTCGGGGCAGGCGAGCGACGTATCGAGGGGACGAGCATGCGGGTCTTGCTAATTGAAGACGATAGCGCCCTGGCGCAGAGCATCGAGTTG
>JANNSA010000423.1:0-12000 GCA_031402115.1 Hyphomicrobiaceae bacterium
CTGGCGAAGCAGGCTGTGGTCAAGTCCGCCCAGCCTTCACCCGCTGTCGCCCCTGTTGCCGCTAAGCCGCAAAAGCTGGGTCCTACGGCATGGCAAACCGACTTCCTGTTGCGCTGATCTCAAGGCGCCCCCGCTCTTGAGGTCAGCCAGTAACGGCGCGCTCCCAACGGCGCGCCGTTACACTTCTTTCAGCTAGCCAGTTCTTCAGCTAGCCAGTCCTTCAGCCAGCCAGTTGCTCGACCAGTTCGGCCGTCCGCCGGGCGCCGTCGCGGGCAATGGTCAGTCCCTGCACCGGCGCGGTGATCGCCTTGGCGGCGGCAGTGCTCAAGGTTACGGGAGTCAGTTGCGTTTCCGGCAGCACGACGATGCGGCCACGGCGCTCAAACTCGCGGGCGCGGAACAATTGTTCGCTCTCGCCCGCGGCCATGAACGGCACGATCAACGCCGGGCAGCCAGCGACCAGGACATCCATCAGCGTGTTGTAGCCACCCTGCGAAATCGACAGCGCCGAACGCGCCAGCACGGCGCGGAAGTCTGGGCGCGCCCATTCCAGCACGATGCGATCAGCGGGCCGGATGCGCGCCTGCAACGCGGCAAACGCGGCGTCGCCAAGGTTGCGCCCGGCCAGCAATCGCCACGGCCTTGGCGCCAGTGTACCGGCCTGTGCCGCCGCGATCGCCACGCGCAGGAGTTCAGCACCAACCGCGCCACCACCAACCGAGACGACGATTTCGCCGTCGCCATCGCCTGGCG
This sequence comes from Hyphomicrobiaceae bacterium, assembly GCA_031402115.1. GTDB lineage: Bacteria > Pseudomonadota > Alphaproteobacteria > Rhizobiales > Hyphomicrobiaceae > JANNSA01. The sequence goes on from JANNSA010000423.1 coordinate 754, forward strand.
CATTCTGAACAGGCGAACCATCAACCACATAGCCGGTATAGGTGATCAGATCGGCCAGTTCGGCGGCGCGCGGGAAAGTCGCCGCGAAGGTAATGACGGCCTCGTCGCCGTGCACAAAGACGCGATCGAGCAGGTGCCGCGCCAGCTTGATGACGCGCTCTGCCTTGGCTGGATCATCGCGCTCTACCAGCACGTCGCGGACGGATGCCGCAATCTTGGCCTTTGGCTTCCATGCCGCCAGCATCGGATCAAGTTCGAAGCGGAACACACGCCGGCCAAATGGATAGTGCTCCAACACGATGACGGTGGGCTGGAAGTCATCGACGACCTGCGCCAGCGCAGCGGCGCGCCGGACTTTCCAGGCGTCGCTGATCGGCTGTCCATCGCCATCAAGCAGCGTCGAGAAGCTCTGATCGGCGGCGCGAGCCTGCGGTAATTGCGCAGTGCGGGCACCGCCAAAGTCGACATACGGCACCGGCTCGCCACCCAGCGTCACCAGCACGTCGAGGCCATGCGTGGCCATCGCCCGCGCAATGGCGGCGGCGCGCTTGACGTGACCGACGCCGAGCAGGTGCTGCACGTAGAACAACACGCGGGTCATGACAGCACGTCCTTCAGCAGGGCATCGAGGCTTTGGCTGGCAACCGGCAGATCGTGCTCGCGCGCAACCTTGGCGGCAGCCGCCGCCGCCATCGTCGCACGACGCGCATCGTCGTCAATCAATGCCGCGATGGCTGTCGCCAAGGCTTCAGCATCGCCTTCCGGCACCAGTAGCCCCGTCTCACCGTGCGCGACCACGCCGGCCACACCTGGCCGGTCAGCACCAATCACGGCCAATCCCGCAGCCTGCGCCTCCAGGAACACCATGCCGATCGCCTCGCCGATTGCTGGCCAGACGAACAGGTCGGCGGCGGCCAGCGCTTCGGCGACGCGGTGGCGCGGCAGGCGGCCAAGAAAGGTCACGCACTCGCCAAACGGCGTGAACGCCGCGCGGATTTCAGGTTCCGCTGGTCCATCGCCAATCACGGTTAAGGTCCATGACCGCCCCTCTATCCGCGCCAGCGCCTGGGCTAGCAGGAGGTAGCTAGTGCGCTTGACGTCGGCGCGCATCATGGCGACGGTGATCAGCCGCATCGGGCCGCTGGCTCGCCGGCTCGTATGCCGCGCGGCGTCAAGGAACGGACTGGCATCAATGAAGGGCTTGAAGGGCAGCACCGGCGTGTCAGGCCGGACGCCAAGCCGAACGCCGGTGATGTCCTTGGGGTTGAGGGCGAGGACCAGATTAGCGCGTCCGAGCGCGGCCAGCACGGCGGCATGCCCGGACGACCATGGACCAATGGCTTGGCGCGGTGTCATCGATGCCTCGGCCACGACATAGGGAATGCCAAAAGCCGCTGCGACTTGCGGGCCGATCCAGTCCGGCGCCTTGTGATACAAATGATAGGTGAACCACAGCTTCGGCCGCTGTTCAGGCGCCCTGAGCGTCCAGCGCCGGATCAGCCGCTTGGCGATGCGGTCGGCGAGAATCTGCAGCCGCTGATGCCGTGAAGGTTCGCTGGGCGGGGCATCGGGCGCAACGCCAGTCCGGTCAAAGGTCTTGAGCCGCGACGCGATCTCAACCGTATGGCCGGCCATTGCCAGCGCCCCCAGGAACAGCCGCGCAATCAGCCTGTCACCGGACGGCGTCGGGTCATCGGGCGGCTTCAGCGGCGCGTAAAAGGCGATCCTCATGGGCAGGGTTTCCGGAGCGCGCGCAGCGGCGGCCCGCTGCCAGGCTGCGCGGACAACCTGCACAGGGTTGCGTGCGTCCGGACCGGGGCCAGGATGACGGCCAATTGGGATGGCAGGGCATCGCTCCCGGGCATCAGCTTGGCACCGTCAGTGTCGCCCGCGCGCGGTCGCCGAAGCGCTGCAACAGGGCGGCGACGTTGCCGGAGTGATCGAACTCAAGCCGCAGGCGGGCGGCGCCGGCTGTGCCAAGGCTGGCGCGTTCGACGGGCGCGCGGATCAGCCGCTCCAGGGCAAAGCGCAGGGCCGCCGGGTCGTCGGGCGGCGTCAGCAGGCCGGTCGCGCCGTCGCGGATCAGCTCAGGCAGTGCCGAAACATTGGTGCCGATACAGACCAGACCCTGGCTCTGGGCTTCCATCAGCACGTTGGGCAGGCCGTCGCGATCGCCGTCATCGGCAATGCGCGAGGCCAGCACGAAGATATCGGCTTCGCGGTAAGCGGCAAGCACGGCAGCCTGGGCTTGTGAGCCGCGCCATTCCAAGCGGTCGCCAATGCCGGCGTTTGCGGCTTGTGCTTTCAGCTCCGGCAACAGCTCACCGCCGCCAATGTGGATGAAGCGCCAATGCAGATCGGCGGACAGGCCCGCTAGCGCTGTTAGCAAACCTGCATAGCCCTTTTTCGGCACGGCCCGCCCGACTGACAGGATGGTCACAGGCTTGTCAGCCGAGCCATCCGCGTCGCCGCGCCGGGCCGCAGGAGCTGGAAAGCGGTGCAGGTCGAGGCCGTGATACAGCAACTGCACCTTTCCCGCCTGAGCCGGCGCGAGTGCGTGCAGATAGTCAACATTGGCCTGCGTACAGGTCACCAGCCATTGCATCTCGGCCAGCTTCTCGGCCTTGTCCCAGGCTGTCGTCGTGTAGATGTCCTTGGCGTGCGCCGAACAGCTCCACGGCAGCCCGCGCAGGATGGCGGCGTAACGCACGACCGACGCTGGCGTGTGCAGGAAGTGCGCGTAGAGCCAACCGATGTCAGCGGGCAGTTCCGCCGCCAACACCAGCGCTTGGCCAAAGCGGCGGCCGCGATTGGGCGTCGGCTCGCGCCGCCAGTCCTTCAACCAGGCCTGGCGTGCGGCGGCATAACCCGGCAGCTGCCGCGCCTTGGTCCAGGCGGCGGCGACACGGGCGGGTTGCTGGTAGAGGTATTCGGGCAGGTAACTGACCGGCGCCGTAATCTCGTCGTGCACGGCGTGCCGCTTTTTGTCATGGGGCCGCCTGAGCGCAATGATCTCGAAGTCAACGCCTGCCCGCTGCAGCGTCAATAGTTCCTGCGCGATGAAGGTTTCCGACAGCCGCGGATAACCCTTCAGGATGATGGCGACGCGCGATCCGGTTGCTGATCCATCCACGATGCGTGTGCCTCGCTAGCGCGGCCGCGCCCGGACTGCGTCCTGCGTCAGCCATTTGTCAAAAATGCTGTTGATGGTCTTGTAGCCATCGAAGCCCTCGACCATCGGCGCCGACGACGGCGGCGGACAATTGGGTAGCATACGGATCATCTCAGCCATAACCATCGGGTCGCGGCCGTGCTCATCTGAAAGCCATTGGACGATGCCGGCCTTGGCCATGCGCTCGGCGCGGATCGTCTGTTCCAGCCTTGGCTGCATCCGCGGCACGATCAGCGCTGGCCGATCGGCTGACAGGATCTCACAGAACGTGTTGTAGCCACCCATGCCGATGATGGCCTTGGCCTTCTGCATGACGCGGTCAAGATCCGCAAGGAACGTATGCACCTTCAGCCGTGAGCCAATCTTTTCAGCGCGCGCCTCGAAGGCCAATTGCTCTTCCTTGGGCATGAACGGTCCAAGCACGACAACGGCTGTGTGGCGGATGCCGGGGTCCTTCTCATAGGCGCTGATAACCCAGTCGATCAGCGACGCCCCGTCGCCGCCGCCGCCCGTTGTCACCAGGATGAAATCGTCCGGCAGGTCATCGGTGCGTGGTGAGCCACCGCGCGTGACCTCGCTTGGGTCTTTGCGCAAGTAACCCGTATAGGTCATTTTCTTGCGGACGCTGTCGGGGACATCGAGGCCGGTCAACGGATCGTAGATCTGCTCGCCGCCATAAACCCAGATATCGTCATAGAGGTTTTCCAGCGCTGGCATGGCACCTTTGCGTGTCCATTCCTCGGCCAGATGCTCCTGATCATCGAGGATATCGCGCAAGCCCAGCACCAGGCGGACGCCCTGCTTCTTCAAGACATGCAGCGTCGGTTCGACTTCGCCACGAAGCCCGAGCGGTTCCTTGTCGACCAGGAACACATCCGGCTGAAACGCCTCGGCGCTGCAGCGGATCAGGCTCTCGCGGATGCTGACGGCGTGTTCGATGGAAATGTCGAGGCCTTGCGCCGAGTAGCTGCCATTGCGCAGTTTGACGACGCCGGGAAAGCGCACGAAGTCGACGCGCGGCCGGAAGCCATAAGAGCCGATGATCGGCGATCCCGACAGGATCAGCACCGACACATCCTCGCGGTGATCAACCAGCGAATGGGCAATGGCACGGCAGCGCCGCAAGTGCCCGAGGCCAAACGTATCGTGGCTGTAAATCAGCAACCGGCAGCGACCGCTCGACTTCAGCATCGGCATCCCCTACTCGCATTGTCGAGCCGAACGGTGCAAACCCCAGCACGCTTGCGCGCGTTTCCCTCAGTCAGTCAAGAAGCCAAGCGGCTATCTACGGGAAAATGCGGAAACCGACAATCACGAGCTACCCACTGGTATTGTCACGGACGATCAATTGTCCGCGACATTGCCCTTGCTTCCGACCTGATCTCGCCTGCATCCCTTGCCATGAGACGGTTTGCATGGCCGCATGCTGATTTGGGGGACCACACGTGCAGCGCACAAGTGCATGGCTGATGGCGCTGGTGCTGCAGCTTGGCATCGCCACCTACGGACTGCATCGGCTCGGGCTGATGTCGACCGGGTTGGCCATGCCGTTGCTCGGCGTCGCCGTGCTTGGCGCTGGCGCAGCGCTGGTGCTCGCGCTGCTCAGTCTCTGGCGCATCTGGAAAGTTGGCGGCAATGGCGCCGCGACAGCGGGCACGGCCGCGACCCTGGCCATGCTGGTGCTCGGCGGCGCCGGCGTGGCGGCGGCATTCGCGCTCAGTTTCCCGGCCATCAACGATGTCACGACTGACCCCGTTGACCCGCCCCGCTTTGACATTTTGTCCAATCGCCGCCCAGCCGATGCCAACCCGACGCGCTACAATCCAGCACTGGCTGAAACGCAACTGGCTGCCTTACCTGACATCGTGCCAGTGGCAACGCGACGCTCGGCGGGCGAGGCTTATGATCTGGCCAGGAGTGTCGCTGGCAAACTCAACTGGCAGGTGGTGGCGGCCGGTGCACCCGGCGAAGGTGGCCCGTTCGGCGAGATCGAGGCGATCGACAAAACTCTCATCATGGGCTTTGTTGATGACATCGCAATCCGCATCACGCCGATTGGCCAGACCGGCTCGCGCATCGACATACGCTCGGCATCGCGCTACGGCCACACCGACATTGGCCGCAACGCTGACCGCATCCGGACCTTTCTCAACGAGATCCGCCGGGCGATCGAAGCCGGCGAACTGACTACATCGGGATAGGCGGGAGCATGCGCCAGAAACTCATCGTTGCGCTGGACTTTGCCGAAACCGCCACCGCCCGCAGCCTCGTCAACCAGCTGGGGCCGGCGGTCGAATTCTACAAGATCGGTCTGGAGCTGGTGCTTTCGGGTGGCCTTGACTTGGTGCGCGCGCTCAAAGGCGAGGGCAAGCGTGTGTTCCTCGACATGAAACTTCTCGACATCGGCAACACCGTGGAAAAGGCGACGGCAGCGGTGGCACAGCTCGGCGCCGATTTCCTTACCGTGCATGGCCATGACCGCAAAACCCTGGTGGCCGCCGTGGCCGGACGCGCAGATGCTCCGCTCAAGCTTTTGTCCGTGACAGTAATGACGCACTTGGATGCCGCCGATCTCCTGGAACAAGGCATCGACACAAGCCCGGCTGCCCTGGTCGTGCACCGCGCCGCGCTGGCGGCCAGGCATGGCTTTGACGGCGTCATCGCCTCGCCGCAGGAGGCGCGCGCCATCCGCTCAGCGCACGCGTCGCCGTTCCTGATTGTCACGCCCGGTATCCGGCCGGCTGGCGCGGTTCTTGGCGACCAGGCCCGCGTCGCAACGCCCGCCCTGGCGATCACCGCCGGCGCCGACTATCTGGTGGTTGGACGGCCGATCACAGCAGCGGCTGATCCGGTCGCTGCCGCCAACGCTCTCATCGCCGGGATGTCCGCCGATGAGCGCGCGCGCCCGGTGGCCACAGGATGAACACTTTGTGCTAGATTGTTGGCCGTTATCTTGAGGCTCCGATGCGCGCACAGCGAAACAATCGGCGAACCAGCGTCAGCACGCTTACCCGGCAGGGAGGGCGATGTTGTCTCTGAATCCGATCGCCAATAGCGCCATGACGGTCTCCGAGGAGGTTCGCAAGACAATGGCTGCCCGACCAACCGCCGCCGACCCGATCGCCCGCACTCTGGAACGCAAGATCCGGCTCAATCTCTGGTGGCTTGCCATCGAAGGCTTGTGGCCTCGGCTATGGCTGCCGTTGGCGGTAGTGCTGGTGTTCCTGCTGGCGACGCTGCTTGGCGTTTGGCCGCTGTTGACGCGTCAGCAGCACATCGCCGGTCTGGCGGCGAGTGGCTTGATCCTTCTGCTATCGCTGCTGCCAGCCTTGCGCCTGCCGTGGCCGACCCGCGCGGATGCCTTGGCGCGCCTGGAGCGGCTGTCGGGCGTGCCGCACCGGCCCGCCAGCACCTACACGGATACGGTCGACGAGCGTGGTCATTTGGACGGCGAGAGCGGCGAACTCTGGACCGCGCACAAGCGCCGGATGGCCGAGCAGGTCGACCGTTTGCAGGTCAAGCCACCGGTGCCGCGCGTCGAGCGCCATGACCCATTCGCAGCCCGTGCGGCGCTGATCCTGGCATTGTCGGTGGCGGCGCTGGTCTCGGGCGATACTTTGCGCGACCGGCTCGCCTCGGCGTTTTTCTGGGCTGCCGGCAAGTCGGTTGCCAGCACGGCACGGCTCGACGCCTGGTTGACCCCGCCCAGCTATACCGGGCAACAACCGATCCTGTTGGCCGATGGCGGTAAGCTGGCGGTCGCGGCAGGCGGCGAACAGCCGGCCATTTCGGTGCCTGAGGGCACAGTGTTGGTGGTGCGCGGCACGGGTGAAGGCAGCGATCGCCTGGCGGTGACATTCACGACGGCCGGCGGCAGTGCCGTTGCGCTGCAACCAGCTTCAGCGGGCGGCCCGGCAGCGGCCAGCGGTAGCTCAACGGCGGCACCGCCAACGCGGGCCGTCGCCGAGTTCCAGATGCCGCTGACGGCATCTGGCAGCGTTGGCGTGCAAGGCATGGCTGGCCGTGAGCGGACCTGGTCATTCCTGGTCGTGCCCGACAAGGCACCGGAAATTGTGCTGACCAAGGACCCGGTGTCGGGTGCCCGCGGCAAGCTGGTGCTGACCTACAAGGTCACCGACGATTATGGCGTGGCCGGCGCCGATGGTGCGTTGGCGCTCAAGGCCCAGGTCGAAACCAAACGCCTGACGCTTGCCGACGGCACCGTGCTCGGGGCAATGGGTGAACCGCCAGAATTTCAACTGAAATTGCCGAAATCAGCGTCGCGCAAGGAAATTGCCGGCAAGACCCAGAGCGATCTCGCCGCGCATCCCTGGGCTGGTGCCCGGGCGACGCTGTCGCTCACCGCGCGCGATCAGGCTGGCCGCATCGGCCGGTCGGCGCCGGTGGACATCACCATGCCGTCGCGCGCCTTCCGGCAGCCTTTGGCGCGCGCCATCGTCGAGCAGCGGCGGATCCTGGCAACCTCGCCCGGCCGCTTCCGGCAGGTGCAGGACGCACTCGACGCGTTGACCATCGCGCCCGACAAGTTCATCCCGGACACCTCCATCTATCTGGGTCTGCGCTCGGCCTATCACCGGCTCGGCCTGACGCCGACCGCCGAGAGCCTGCGCAGCGTCGTCGACCAGCTCTGGGACATCGCCTTGCAAGTGGAAGACGGCAATCTGTCGGATGCGCAGCGCCGCTTGCGGGACTCACAGGAAGATCTCGCCAAGGCGCTGGAGAACGGCGCCTCCGACGAGGAAATCAAGGCGCTGATGGAGCAGCTCAAGCAGGCCATGGCGGACTATATGAAGCAGCTCGCCGAGCAGGCTCAGCGCAACCCCGAGCAAATGGCGCAGCCGCAGCCCGGCGACCAGGAGATGCAGTCGCGCGACCTCGACGAAATGCTGAAACAGATCGAGAAGCTGTCGCAGTCCGGCGCCAAAGACGCGGCGCGGCAGATGCTGTCGGAACTGCAAGACATGATGGAGCGGATGCAGGCCGGTCAGCAGCCCGGTCAACAGGGTCAGCAAGGCCAGCAGAACCGGCAAATGATGGACCAGTTCGGCAAGATGATCACCAAGCAGCGCAAGCTGCTGGATGAGACGTTCAAGTCGCAGCGCGGCCGTCAGCCCGGCCAAGGTGAGGGCGAAGACGGCGAGGACGAGGGCGAGAGCGGCGAAGGCAAAGGCCGTAGCGACAAGGGCAAAGACGGCAGGGGCTTCGCCGAACAGATGGAAGGCTTGGGCCGCCAGCAGGGCGACTTGCGCAAGGAACTCAAGCGCATGCTGGACGAACTCAAGGCGCGCGGCGGCAGCGCCGATGGCGCGCTCGACAAGGCTGGCGAGGAAATGCAGCGCGCCGAGGAGGCGCTTGGCGACCAGAACCCTGAGAGCGCCGCCGAACGTCAGGGGCGCGCGCTCGACCAGTTGCGCAAAGGCGCTCAGCAGATGACCGAACAGATGATGCGCGGCCGCCGCGATGGCCAGGCCGATGGCGATCGCGGTAACAATGGCGACCGCGATCCGCTCGGCCGCCAATACTCCAACGACAATCCCGAAACCGATGGCGCTGCCACCAAAGTGCCGCGCGACATCGACACCCAACGCGCCCGCCGCATCCTGGAAGAACTCCGCCGCCGCCTCGGCGAAAGCACACGGCCGACCGGCGAACTCGACTACATCGAACGCCTGCTGCGCTCGAACTGAGGGGTGGAAATAGGCTCGCGGCCGGCGGCGATGTTGGGGCGCGCTGCGGCGCGCCCGCCGTGCCACAGCATCCAGACCCACGGTCGTCGCACGACGGGCGCGCTGCGGCGCGCCCCTACATCGCTGAGTCTGGTGCCGCGCCAGGAAGCGAACACCGCCGTTCGGGCACGTTGTTGCCGTCTTTTCCGTGCTAACAGAACTGTGGCGGGTGGACGGGGCATCCGCATGGGGACGATTGAGGGTTGAGGATGGCGAAACGCGACACGCGCGACATGGAACCGCTGACGGTTTCCAACAGCTTTACGCGGCCGGGCTTCCACCTTTGGTTCATGGTGCTGTTCCTGATTCTGATCGGCTTCACCGGCGTCATTTTGCACACCAGCATCGAAACGGCGTTTTCCAGCAATCCGTTCCTCAACTCGGTGATCATCGCGACCTTGCTGATCGGCATCGTCAACGCCTTCCGCCAAGTCGTGCAGTTGTACCCCGAGATCCGCTGGGTCGACACGGTGCGCATCGCCGATCCGGGGCTCGTCGCGCCGCGCCAGCCGGTACTCCTTGCGCCGCTTGCCAACATGCTGCGTGACCGCAAAGGCGTGCTGTCGCTGACGCCCACATCCATGCGCTCGATCATCGACTCGGTCGGCTCGCGGCTCGATGAGCGCCGTGACACCTCGCGCTACCTCGTCAACCTGCTGATCTTTCTGGGCCTGCTCGGCACCTTCTTTGGCTTGCTGGAAACCCTGCAATCCGTCGGCAAAACCATCAATGCGCTCGACATCGGCACCGGCGACAGCGTCAACGTGTTCCAGGAACTCAAGGTCGGCTTGCAGGCGCCGCTGACCGGCATGGGCACTGCCTTCTCGGCCTCGCTGTTCGGCCTGTCGGGCTCGCTGATCCTTGGCTTCCTGGATTTGCAGACCTCGCAGGCGCAAGGCCGCTTCTACAACGACTTCGAGGAATGGCTGTCGGCGCTGACGGAGCTGACCCCGGCCGGCGACATGGGCGATGCGGCGGCCGTCAGCCGCTCGCTGGCGGCGATGCGGCAATCGCTGACCGAGCTCGGCGTGCAGTTGCAGACTCGGGTCACAGGCGGCCAGGCGGACGCTGTCAAGGAACTGGCCGACGGCATTGAGAAGCTGGTCAGGCAGATGCGCGCCGAACAAAAAGTGGTGCGCGAATGGGTCGATGAGCAGGCGACGCAGCAGAACGAACTGCTCGGCGTGCTGCGCGATCTATCCACCCGCATGCAACCGCGGAATTGAGCCATGGCTTTCGAGCGCGGCCGCCGCGGCGGTCACCAGGATAATTTCTGGCCCGGCTACGTCGACATACTCTCGACGCTGCTGCTGACCACCGTGTTCCTGATGTCGCTGTTCATGGTGACGCAGTTCTTTGTCAGCCAGCAGTCAAGCGGCAAGGACGACGCCCTGAAACGCCTGACGCGGCAGATTTCGGAACTGACGCAATTGCTGTCGTTGGAGCGCACCAGCGGCAAGACCGTGCAGGAGGAACTGACCTCACTGCAGGCGACGCTGACGGCGACGGTCGACGACAAGGCCAAGCTGCAAGGCCTGCTTAATCTCGGCGACGAAAAGGCGACTGCCGCCGCTGGCCGCGTTGGCGTGCTTGAAGCCGCGGTTGGCAAAGAAAAGGAAATGTCGGCCGAGGCGATGGCCAAAGTCGACCTGCTCAACCAGCAATTGCTGGCGCTGCGCCGCCAGATCGCTGCCTTGGAGGAGGCCTTGGATGCCACCGAGAAGAAGGACAGCGAGAGCCAGACCAAGATCGCCGATCTCGGCACCCGGCTGAACGCCGCGCTCGCCAAAAAGGTGCAGGAGCTGTCGCAATACCGCTCCGAGTTCTTCGGCCGCCTCAATCAGCTGCTGGCTGGCCGCAAGGACATCCAGGTGGTCGGCGACCGCTTCGTGTTCCAGGCGGAAGTGCTGTTCCCGACCGGTTCCGACCTGATCAATGTGGCGGGCTATTCCACCCTCGACCCACTCGCCACGGCGCTGACCGAAATGGAAGGCCAGATCCCGCCCGAGATCAACTGGGTGCTGCGCGTCGACGGCCACACCGACATCCGCCCGATCACCGGCGCCTTCCGCTCCAACTGGGAACTGTCCTCGGCGCGCGCCATCTCGGTGGTCAAGTACCTGATCTCGCGCGGCGTGCCGCCGAACCGGCTGGTCGCCGCCGGCTTCGGCGAGAACCAACCGGTCGACGCCGAACGGACCGATGCGGGGTACGCGAAGAACCGGCGGATCGAGTTGAAGCTGACGGAAAGGTGAGGGGGGTGACCGACGCGACATCACTCGACGGCCAACCATCGACAATTTCCGCAACAATGCCGCTGGCGAGATG
>JANNSA010000424.1:0-5846 GCA_031402115.1 Hyphomicrobiaceae bacterium
GGCGCCTGGTGGAATGGTACATGCGCGTGAAGAAGTCGAGTTAAGGCGGCTTGGACTCTAACCGGTTCGACACAATGCGAGCGGGCGGCCCAAGGGTCGCCCGCTTCGCTGCGCCCACTTGGCCGGGATGCACCCCATGGCACCCTCAGTCCGCAATCGCTAAACGACGATGCACGCACAACGGGAAGACGCACTAACGACATTTGCGAATTGAACGGTTGCCAGCGATCCAAAAAGCCAGTTCCTTGCGGGAGTGTACAGAGTGAATTCGTAGGAGCCCCGCCTTGAAGCGCGCATTGCTTGGAACGTTCGGCCTCGCTGTCTTAGCGCTCGTCAGCGCAACTGCCGCCCATGCCGCTGGCTGGGTAACCACCACCGACCCGCGCGGCCGCGCCTTCCTGAGTTATACGGATGCTGAAAGCGGCGAGAAGTTCCTGACCATCCGCTGCTTGCGCGATGTCGATGTCATCGGCGCCGCCGTCGAAGGACTCGGGCTGCCGAAGAAAGCCAACAGGCTGACCTTGTCGAGCGACGGCGGCACCTTCACGATCAAGGGTGCCATCGAGCGCGACGGCAAGAAAACCAATTTCGAGGGTGAAACCGCAGCCACTGAGAAATCTCTGAGCAATCTGCAGCGCGCCGTCGTCGATGTGCTGGCTGGCGATGGCGACGTGGCGATCAAGGTTGGCGATAAGCCGGTGGCAGAGATCCCGCCGGTTGGCGACGTCAAGTCGCTGCGCAAGTTCCTCAGCGTCTGTTTCAAGCCCTAGCAGGCACTGGCAACTAAGCTGGGACGTGCCGCCATCAGCCAAAGTCAAGCTCAACCCATGCTGGGCAGTGATCGGCGGGGCGTTCCCAGGCGCGGGTGAAGCGGTCGATGCCAGATGCCGTCAACCGGTCGGCAGCCTCGGGCGACAGCAGCAGGTGGTCGATCCGAATGCCGTGGTCCTTCTGCCAGGCGCCCGCCTGATAGTCCCAGAACGTGTAGTGCTCCGCGCCCGGCTCGCATGCTCGCAAGGCGTCCGTATAGCCTGCTAGGATCAACTGCCGCCAGGCGCGGCGGGATTCGGGCTGAAACAGCGCATCCTCACGCCACGCATCCGGATTGCGGGCGTCGATTGGTTCCGGGATGACGTTGTAGTCGCCGGCCAGGATCGTCGGCTCCTCCAGCGCGCGTAAGGCGCTGGCGTGGGCCTGCAGCCGCTGCATCCATGCCAGCTTGTAGGTGAACTTGTCGGTGCCGATCGGGTTGCCGTTCGGGAGATAAATGGATGCCACCCGTAGAACCCCAGAGGGGACGGAGATCACGGCTTCCAGATAACGGGACTGCTCATCGCTCTGGTCGCCAGGCAGGCCGCGCCGGACATCTTCCAGCGGCAAACGCGACAAAATGGCGACGCCGTTGAAGCCCTTCTGGCCATGCACGGCGCAATTGTAGCCAAGCGCCGTCATGTCATCGACCGGGAAGCCCTCGTTGACCGACTTGATCTCCTGCAAGCACACGACATCGGGCTCGACCTGCTGCAGCCACGCCTTCAGTCCATCGATGCGCGCTTTGATGCCGTTGATGTTCCAGGTCGCGATCTTCATGACTTGCTGAACCGCACTGCACACGGAGCCTTAAAGTTTAGCGCGTATTCTTGGCACACTGCGTGCATCGCCTTACTCACACTTATCAAGGCGGATGGTGCCATGGGACAAGCTTACGATCATACGCAGGCAGCGGGCAACTCGCTGGTGCGTTACTTCACGCTGATCAACATCGCGATCGCCCTGACGGCGCTCGGACTGTGGGCCTATGTCGGCCCGTGGCTGGCGGATCCTCTGTCGGCAGCGACGCAAGTGCAGATGCAAGGCGGATCGCGCCCCGATTTGGCCAACCCGACTTATGCGTTCCTATGGCTGGCGCCGTTGGCGGCCATTGTGCTGTCGCAGGCCGCGCAGACGGCGGCGCTGTATCGGCTGGCACGCTGGATCGCAGCCTATCCGGCCATTATGATCGCGTTCTCGCTGATCTGGTATTTTGGCTTCTCGGCTGACTACCGCTAATCGTCTACAGCGAAAAGCTGGTGCCGCAACCGCATGATGACGTGGCGTTCGGGTTCTTGATCTTGAACGCTGCGCCGATCAGGTCATCGACAAAGTCGAGTTCCGCGCCAGCCAAGAACGGCGCGGAGACGGCGTCAACCAGCACGTCAGCGTCGCCCCGGCGAATGACCGTGTCGTCGGCCTCGGCCACCGTTGCCAGTTCAAACCGGTACTGAAAACCCGAGCAACCGCCGCCATCGACGGCCACGCGCAATATCGACGGCGCAGTTTTGCCGAGTGCGATCTCGACTATGCGCTGGGCGGCCCGTTCCGTTACTAGGAGCTGTGCGGTCATGGCCCTAAGATAGGCCGCCGCCCCGGCTTGTCAAACTTTCGGACAAGTTGTGCTGGGTGATCATCGCCGGGATGTCCTGAATTGGCACTGCCACGCGCTCAAGCATCGCCCAGCAATGGGGCATCGGACAGCGACCCGGCGGAACGCCGCCGTGCAGCCTTCGCGGCGAGCGCCATGGCCGGTCGTGGCCGGCTCTACCGGGAAGATGAGAGTCCTGGCCGCTCGCCGTTCCAACGCGATCGCGACCGGGTGATCCACGCCAGCGCCTTCCGCCGCCTGACATACAAGACGCAAGTTTTCATTCCGCACGAGGGCGACCATTACCGGACGCGGCTGACGCATTCGCTGGAAGTTGCGCAGATCGCCCGCACCATTGCCCGGCAGCTGGGCCTCGACGAGGATCTGGCGGAGACGCTGGCGCTGGCGCACGACCTTGGCCATCCACCGTTCGGGCATGCTGGCGAGCGCGCGCTTGACCGGGCGATGGCCGGGCATGGCGGCTTCGACCACAATGCTCAGAGTCTCGCAGTGGTCACGCGGCTGGAGAAGAAGTACGCCAGATTCGATGGCCTCAACCTGACCTGGGAAACCCTGGAAGGTCTCGTCAAGCACAACGGACCCTTGTTGGGCACGCAAGCGGCCAAGGGCAGTCCGGTTGATTCGACCATCCTGGCCTATGACCGGCGACACCCTCTGGCGCTCGACCTGTTCCCGTCCGCCGAGGCGCAGATCGCCGCGCTGGCCGATGATATCGCTTATCATAACCACGATCTGGACGATGGCCTCAGAGCGGGGTTGATCACGCTGGAAGATGTGGCCGAGGTTAACCTGACTGAACGCTTCATGGCCGAAGTTGCTGTGACGCACGGCGATCTGACGGGTCCACGCGTTATCTATGAGGTCAACCGGCGGCTGATCACGGCGATGGTCGCCGACATTGTCGCTGAAACCGGACGGCGGATTGCAACGCAGCAGCCTGCCAGCGCCGATGACATTCGTTCGTCATCAGAGGCGGTTGCCGCGTTCTCGACGCCGCTGTTCGCGGAACTCAAGGATTTGCGCGATTTCCTGTTCGCGCGCGTCTGGCGGCATGAGCGCGTCATGCGTGTGATGCGTTCGGCCGAGGCTGTCGTCAGCGACCTCATGCAGCGCTATCGCGATGACCGCAACGCGTTGCCCGAGCATTGGCGCGAGCAGGCCTGGGTGTTGCCGGAGCCGGAACGCCAGCGCACCATTCTCGACTATGTCGCTGGCATGACCGACCGCTTCGCCATCGCCGAGCATCGCCGGCTGTTTGACGCTACTCCCGATCTGGGTTAGCGACCACGACATACGCCGTCGCCCGGTTTGGCTGTTGCTTGCAGCGGCGGCGGCGAACCGTCAGGATCGCGCCATGAACATCTTTGATCATTTTGAAGAGCTGGTTAACCTTGCCGTCGGCGATCTGGCCGAGCGCGGAGAACTCGTTGGTGTGCCCAACGGCCTGCGCTTCACACTCGACGCCACCAAAGACCCCGCGCATGGCGATCTGGCGTCCAATGCCGCCATGGTGCTGGCCAAGCCGGTTGGCAAACCGCCACGCGAGATTGCGGCAAAGATCGTTTCGGCGCTGGCCGGTCACCCAGACGTCGCGTCCGTCGCGATCGCCGGGCCGGGCTTCATCAACATCACTGCAGCACCAGCGGTATGGCCGCGTGTTGTGGCGGCGATTTTGGCGCCGGGCGCCAGTTTCGGCCAGGTGCCGAAGGGTGAGGGGCCTAAGGTCAATGTCGAATACGTGTCGGCGAATCCCACGGGGCCGCTGCATGTCGGCCATTGCCGGGGCGCGGTGGTGGGCGATGCGCTCGCCAATCTGCTGGCTTTTGCCGGTGGTGATGTGACGCGTGAATACTACATCAACGACGCCGGCACGCAGGTCAACGTGCTCGCCCGCTCTGCCTTCCTGCGCTACCGCGAGGCGCTGGGCGACGACATCGGCGAGATCCCCAAGGGCATGTATCCGGGTGATTATCTGAAGGCCGTCGGCGAAGCGCTGAAGGCCGAGCACGGTACAGGGCTGTTGCGCACTGACGAGGCAGATTGGCTGCCGATCGTGCGCGAGAAAGCGATCGCCATGATGCTCGCCATGATCCGCGAGGACTTGGCGTTGCTCGGTATTGAGCAGGAAGTGTACTTTTCCGAACGCTCGCTGACGACCGGTCCCGTTGACAAGGTCGCCGCGACAATCGCGAACTTGCGCGCGCGCGGTCTGATCTATGAGGGACGGCTGCCGCCACCCAAAGGCGAGAAGCCCGAGGATTGGGAGGACCGCGAGCAGACCTTATTTAAGGCGACCGAGTTCGGCGATGACATGGACCGGGCGCTGATCAAGTCAGATGGTTCCTACACCTATTTCGCGTCCGACATGGCTTATCACCACGACAAGGTGCAGCGCGGCTTCCAGACGCTGATCGACGTTTGGGGCGCCGACCACGCTGGCCATATCAAGAAGATGGTGTCGGCGGTGACGGCGTTGTCGGAGGGCAAGGCCGTGCTGGACGTCAAGGTCTGCCAGCTTGTCAAGCTCTACAAGGGCGGCGAGCCCTACACGATGTCAAAGCGGGCGGGCACGTTCGTAACGCTGCGCGACGTCGTGGAGGAGGTTGGCCGCGACCCGGTGCGCTTCATGATGCTGATGCGCAAGAACGACGCGCCGCTTGACTTCGACTTCGTCAAGGTGACCGAGAAATCGCGCGAGAACCCCGTGTTCTATGTGCAGTACGCGCATGCCCGCACCGCTTCCGTGTTCCGGATGGCGGGCGAGGCGGCGGGCGGCAAGCTGCCGCAATCGGCGCAACTGGCGGCTGCCGACTTCGGCAAACTGACTGATTCGGGCGAAATTGCCTTGATCAAGCGGCTGGCGCAATTCCCGCGTCTGATCGAGCAGGCGGCCAAGGTCCACGAACCGCATCGGCTTGCCTTCTATCTGTATGATCTGGCGTCGGACTTCCATGCCTTGTGGAACCGCGGCAAAGACCTGCCACATTTGCGTTTTATCCGGGAGGACGAGGGGGAGATGACGGCAGCCCGCCTGGGTCTGGTTAGGGCAACCGCTGAAGTTCTCCACAAGGGCTTGTCTATCCTGGGTGTCCGTGCTCCGGATGAGATGCGCTAATGCGACGATTCTCTTGGGGCAAGGGCGCTCGATCTGACGTTCATTGCTGGGACCAGATAAGCTGGCACCGGCGCGGGTGGTGAATGCGTGAGGTCGTCGTCACGCCTGCAGGCGCTATTTGCCTGCGGCTTACTATCGAAGGAACGAAGCGATGGCGAGAGCTGACGACACGGCATTCGGCCACGGCGCCCGCAATACCCGGCCCCAGGATGACTACGAAAGGCGGCCGGAAGCGCAGCGCGATCCGCGTCGTCAGGCGATGCCTGCTGATCCGCGTCAGGTTGATCCCAGGGACAACAGGAATGCCCA
>JANNSA010000425.1:0-1765 GCA_031402115.1 Hyphomicrobiaceae bacterium
GCCAATTAACACTGCCCATGCTTGCAACACGACCGGGGCGTACCGCAGCCTTTAGAGCGACGGTGGAGCCACAATGTGCAATTTGACGCGATCGTAGCCCGTAGAGAGCCGGAGGAGGGAGCTTCGGAAACTACTCAGACACTCAATTATGTAAGCGAGATGCAGAAGATCAGTTGTTCAAGAGATCAGAATCAGGTTGGCGTCTTGAGTCCAACTCGTTTAGGCTTACTCTCTGTAAAATTGCAAAGGGGTCGCGGATAGGGCTGATTCTTATGAAATTCTGGGTGTGAGCCGCACGGCGACCAAAGCTGAAATCCGTAAAACTTACTTGCGATTGGCCAAAAATAACCACCCTGATCTGCATCCCGGCGATAAGGGCGGCGGAAATCGCTTCAAGGCGATTGCGTCGGCCAATGACATTTTGAGTGATGTCAAAAATCGCGCGCGGTTCGACAGCGGCGAAAGCGATGCAAGCGGTACAGAACGTCCGCCTGAGTGGGAATGTTACCGCCAGCATGCCGAAGCAGGCTCCGGCTTCAAATATGACCGGGGCTGGGAGGAGGTCGGCGGCATTGATAGCGATCTTTTCGCTGAACTATTTGGTTCCCGGGGCGTCAGGCGGAACGCGCGGGGTGCCGATATCAGCTACACGTTCTCGGTCGGCTTCATGGACGCCGTTAATGGCGGCAAGCAGCGCGTGACGATGGGCGACGGCAAGACGCTGGACAAAACAATTCCTGCGGGAGTCCAGGACGGTCAGACACTGCGCCTGCGCGGCCAAGGCCAGCCGCCGCGCAGCTCAGACGGAGCGCCAGGCAGCGCCGAGGGCAAACCCGGCGATGTGCTGCTCGAAATTCACATACTACCGCATCCGATGTTCCGGCGTGATGGCAATGACATCCGCTCGAAACTGGCACTGAATCTTGGCGAAGCGCTGGCAGGTGCCAAGTTACCGGTCGATACCGTGAGCGGGACAGTTCAGCTGAACATCCCAAAGAGCGCCTCCGCTGGCACGGTCTTGCGGCTGCGTGGCAAAGGGGTACCGGCACAGGCGATCATTTGGTTGAATTACAGGTCGTGCTGCCTGAGCATCCTGACGATGCGCTGATCATCATGGTAACGGCATGGGAAAACCAGCATCCTTACAATCCCCTTGAAAACAAGGGGCCGGCATCATGATCAGTGCACTGGAAATGGTTGCAGCCATTGAGCAGCTTGAAGCAGACCCGCTGCAGCGCTGGATTGATCAGGGTTGGGTTCTGCCGCAAGCGGATGGGGATAGCGCGCGTCTTGACGCCGTGGATGTCGCCCGCGTTCGGTTGATTTGCGATCTGCATTATGAATTGCGGATTGAGGAAAGCAGCCTCTCAGTGGTGCTCTCGCTGCTCGATCAGCTCGACGATGCGCGGCGCGAAATGCGCCGGCTGACCGAAGCTGTCGAGGCCCAGCCCCAGGACGTGCGCGACGGCATTGCGCGGTCATTGCTGTCCGCAGGACGGCACGTCATTCACGAAAAAGATGCCGTGCGCATCTGTGGCAGCTTTGTGCGTCTCGATTGACTGGCACTGCACTTTCGTCGCGTGCTCAAGCGCTCCTGTGTCGTTCTTCTTGCCGTGCATAAGGGCGACCGCGTGATGCGGCCTGGTTGGTAATTGCTCACCCCTCTGCGGCAGTCTGACTCGGGTCGTTGGCATTGATCGCGGGCTGGCGGGCTGATTCAAGCTCGGGATGCCGCCCGATGCAATCGATTCGCTCGATGCCGATC
>JANNSA010000426.1:0-3294 GCA_031402115.1 Hyphomicrobiaceae bacterium
CGGACCCGAGAAAGCCCGTGACTTTCGGCGTGTCCTTGACCAGCAGATGCGTGCGGTCGTTCATCTCCATCTTCACGAGGACGTAGCCCGGAAAGAACTTGCGCTCGGCCGCCACGCGCTTGCCGCGGCGAATCTCTGTCACCTCTTCCATCGGCACCAGGATTTCATCGAACTGGCTCTCGAGCCCATGCTGCTTGACGCGCTCCTGCAACGCCTTGGCAACCTTGCCCTCGAAGTTGGAGTAGGCGTGGACGATGTACCAAAGTTTGGCCATGCTCTGAGGTCTTTTGTCCGTGCTATCGCCCTGCGGGCATTGTTCGCTAGCGCCCTGTGGGCGATGTTCAATAGGGCTCAGCGCAGGTTCGTCAGGACGAACTTGATGATGGCGTTGATGACCTGATCAGCGGCAAAGAAAAACAACGCGGCGGCGACCACCATCAGCAGAACAAAAATCGTCGTGACGATCGTCTCGTTGCGCGATGGCCAAGTCACTTTCGCGACCTCGGAACGCACTTGCTGCATGAACTCAAGCGGATTGGTCACGGGCGATAGTCTCGTTTTTCATGACCCTGGATTGGGCCATCATGATCTGGTTGAACGTTTGTCAGCCAGTTGGCCGACAAACGTTCGCGATTCAGGTGGCAGGAGTGGAGGGGCTCGAACCCACAGCCTTCGGTTTTGGAGACCGACGCTCTACCAATTGAGCTACACTCCTTGACATCGTTTTGGCTGATCCGCGCGCAATCCGGAGCAACCCCTACTTGTTCGTCTAGCGGTTCTCCTCAACCACCACCGCTGTTCCATAGGCCAGAACCTCGGTCACGGCGGAGGCAATCTCATTAGCGTCGTAGCGCATGGCGATTACAGCGTTGGCGCCCATCTCGCGGGCATGAGTCAGCATCAGTTCGTAGGCCTCACTGCGCGTTTGTTCAGCAAGCTTTGTGTACGTCGTGATGTTGCCACCAAAGAAAATCTGTACCGCCGCGCCGACATTGCCAATCACGCTTCGCGACCGCACCGTCAAGCCGCGCACCAAACCGATATGGCGCACGATCTTGAAGCCGGTAATGTCATTCGTGGTCGACACCAACATTCCGGCAAACCCGTCCTCTGCCGCACACGCCTGCGCTACCAGCCCAACCTTGGCAACCGGCACACCTCGGGCGCGCAGCACGAATGCCACGCCCAAACAGCCGCCTCTGCCAACGTGAGTTGCCGTGTATAGAGGGGAAATATCGCGAGCACAAGCGTCAAAGTCCGATTTTTCTTGACAGGTTTCCGTTAAGGGCTCGAACCGGCTAAAGCAGCGGCTTGATCGGGTCCCTGATGATGCGTTTGACGCGGCGCGAGCACAAGGTTCTGCTTTCTATTTCATGACAGCGCCATTGTCCGGCAGCACCGTCTGGCGGCATGGGCGACGTAACCGCGCCATCACTGGCGTGTTGAAATCTGTACAATGACTGCGAAGACAGGCATGAGGGCAGGCCGTGGAGGACAACTCAGTGAGGCAACGGTCCAGGCGTAACCCGATAGGTTTTAGCAGGCGTCAGATCATTGGTGGCATGGCCGCCGCCAGCTTGGCGCCGCTATTGCCCGTCCCGGTTGCGCATGCCGCGAGCGAACTGTCGCCGTTGGCAACCAACCTCGCAGAAATGCTGTTGGTCGGTTTTCGTGGCAATGCATCGACTGACCCGCAAGCCAAGGCTCTCGCCAGTTGGGTTGCCAGCGGGCGGGTTGGCGGTGTCTTCTTCGTCAAGGAGAACGTTGGCCAGCGCAAGGACGCGGCGCGGCTGATCAAGTTGTTCAAAGACGCTGCCACCGACGCCACGTTGACCGAGCCGCTGATCGCCATCGACCACGAGGGTGGCAGTGTGCAGCGGCTGGTCAAGCGCCATGGCTTTACCAAACTGGCGACCGCCAACCAGGTCGCGACAACCATGACCGTCGAGGCCGCCGCAGCGCTCTACGCCAGCTCTGCCCAGGAGTTCGCGGCGCTCGGCTTCACCATGAACCTGGCCCCGAGTGTCGACCTGCATCTGCCCGGCAATCCGGTAATTGGCCGCTGGGGCCGCTCGTTTGGCGCCGACCCGGCAACGGTGGTCGCTTACGCCGGTGCCTTCGTCGCGGCCTTCCAGGCGGCCGGCGTCGCGTGCGTCTTGAAGCACTTTCCCGGCCATGGCCGCTCGCTCGCTGACAGCCACAAGAGCTTGCCAGATATCACCAAGACCTGGAGTGAAGCCGAGTTGGAACCGTTCGCCGGCATGATCGCCAACGGCCATGCGCCATCAATCATGGGCGGGCATCTGCTACTCGAAGGCAGCATGCCGACGACGCTGTCGGCCAGCACCATGACGGGACTGCTGCGCGGCAAGCTCGGCTATCAGGGCGTCAGCATGACCGACGATATCGACATGGCCGCAGTCCGTGCCGTTGCCAGCCGGCGCGGCGCCGTGATCGCCGCCATCGAAGCCGGCAACGACATCATCATGATCGCCAATTTGAGCAATCACAACAGCAAATTGCCCATGGACATTGAAGCCTGGGTCACCGAGGCGATCGCCGAAGGCCG
Source organism: Hyphomicrobiaceae bacterium (assembly GCA_031402115.1). Taxonomy (GTDB): domain Bacteria; phylum Pseudomonadota; class Alphaproteobacteria; order Rhizobiales; family Hyphomicrobiaceae; genus JANNSA01. The sequence goes on from JANNSA010000426.1 coordinate 2,570, forward strand.
GCTTACTGAGGCCGGCATCGCCGCATCGGCGGCGCGGGTGCGGGCGCTGAAGCAGACGATTGCGTGAGGACGGCGCACCTGCACGACGAAGCCCTTGGTCGCCAGTTGAACCAGCATGCTCGTCGCCCACCGCCGGAACAACTTGCCTTCCGAAGAGCAGACGCGGTGGCCAACGTAAAATGCCACGTCGAGACCATAGTGGGTGATTGGCCGGTTCACCTCTCGATTGCCTTCGCGGCGTACTACATTGGAATCCCTTTTAGTTGAGCCATCGAGTTCGCCGTCCGCTGTCAAGCGTTGACTGTGCGCTCTGATGGTTGGAACGGTCACGCCGACGATCGCTGCGAGATCGACCATCGTGAACCAAGGCTGTTCGCCGTCAAACAGACAGTCGAGTTCAACGCCCTGACGCGACACATAGGGCACGAAGCGGTTGCCGGTTTCGGCGTCCTCGAAGACATCGAGTGCTGCTGTCGGTGGTTCAGACATCGCGCGCCTCGGTTCGAGAGAACTGGTGCGATCATCGCAAGCTCGGCCGGCGCCAGCAACCAGGGCAGTTTCTTAGTCGATTGGCGGGGCAGCGCAAGACCGGACACGGGAGCGGGCAGGGCGATTGGGTGAATCTGTAGGTGACTTGGGCGGCGAATGCTGAATCTGTGAGAGTCTTCTGATTCGCAGGAGACACCACGATGCTGAAGGCGCAGTCGCAGGCGGAAAAGGCCTTT
>JANNSA010000427.1:0-2739 GCA_031402115.1 Hyphomicrobiaceae bacterium
CGCGCTCGCCGAGCTGATTCATCGCATCGATTGCCTTACGGTCAAGCAGGCGGAAGTCACCGGCGCCGTCCGGCAAGTTGGTCCGCGACAGGCTGTGAAACAGGGCATAGAAGCCCTTGGCGAACCAACGCCGCGCGACACCGTCCGTCTTGCGATCGAGCCGCTGGCCATAAACAATCTCATAGCCGTCGCGCCATAGCCGGATGAAGTCGGCGAGCAATTCGGGCGGATGCTGCAAGTCGGCGTCAATCAGCACGACGGCGTCGCATCGCGCGTGTTGCAGGCCAGCGGCGATGGCGCGTTCCTTGCCGAAATTGCGGCTGAGCGAAATCGCCTTGAAACGCAGGTCGCGCGCGTTCAGCGCTTTCAGTCGGGCCAGCGTTGCGTCAGTCGAGCCATCGTCGACGAACAGGACTTCCCAGCCTTGGAGCGGCAGACCTTCGAGCACGGGAATCAGCCGGGCCACCAGATCGTCAAGCCCATCCGCCTCGTTGAGCACGGGGATGATGATGGAGAGTGTGTCGTGCGCCATTATCAACCGGGTTCTACACCGCCTCAAGCTGGCGACACGATCGCATAACCGATAACAAGCGGGGCCGCATTGGGAAAGCGCGCCCATGGGAAATCCAGCGTGTTGCGCGGGCTTGTGCCAATCAGCGGCAAAAGCCAATCTGGCGGCTGGGTCGCGCCAGGTTGCGCTTCCCAGACGACCAACACACCCTGCCGGCGCAGGCGCTCCGCGCTGATCCAGGGTGACAGCGCACGATCGCCATTGGTCAGAATGGAGGCCATGGTGCCGGGCTGCAACGCCACGACGCCAGCGATCCATTGCTGGCCTGCGACGATCGCCAGCGGCTTGCCCGTGCGTTCGCGCCACAGCGCGGCGAATCGGCTGGCGACTTCCGCCTGCGGCCAGTTCTGACGCTTCGGTTGGTTAGTGAGCCGCGCCTCGTACAGCGTGTCCACCGCATAGCCGGCTGGCACAGCAATGAGCAGGACCACGGCAGCCTGCGCGACCCGCCGCAACGCCTGCGGATCGAAGCGACTGGCCGTCAATGCGACGGCGAGCAAGCCAGCGAGCGAAAGCATCGGCGCGCCCCACATACTCTTCATGCCGCTGCCGCTGACGATCCCCACGGCAAACGGCACCAGGATCGGCACCAGCGTCATGTATGCGAGATAGCGCACCGCCAGGGGGTGCACGCCATTGCCATCGCTGCTTGGCATGATCTCGCTGCGCGTTGGCAGCAAACGCGCGTAAAATAGCATGGCGACTAACCCGAGCAGTGCCAGCATCTGCGCACCGAGGAACTGCAAAGGGCCTTCATTGGCCTGGGCACCGCGCGCCGCTGCGTAGGCCAGCGGTTCAAAGCCATTACCGGTCAACCAGGTGGCTAATGGCGCAACGAAGATCAGGAAGCATAACAGGCCAAGCCAAGGACCCGGCTTGACAATCTGCCGCCGCAGGGCAGGGTCCGACACGATCCAGACGGCAACGACCACCAGCAGCAGGGCCGAAGAGAGCTTGGCATACAGGCTTTGCGCCGACAGCGTGCCGAGCAGCACCCACCACACCGCGTGCCCGCGCGTCCGCGCCCGCCAAGTTGCCCAGGCGATGCCGGACCAGAACGGCATTTGCGCCACGTTGTGGTTGAACTCGATGGTCGGCCAGGCGAAGTAGAACACCCCCGTCAGCAGCAGCATGCCGGCCAGCGCGCGCTTGGAACCCATCAGATCACGCCCCAGCGTGAACACGAACAGGAAGGTCATGGCGATGAAGACTTGCGACGCCAGATAGGCCGGCCAGCCGACGCTTCCAGTCAGTGTGCGGCTGATCTCCAGGATCCAGGCGGGCAGTGCCGGGTGCTTGTAGGTGCCAATCACCCATTCCTTGCCCCACAGATAGCTCTCCACCACGTCGAGCGGCGGCGCGTCGTGACTAAGCGCGGGAGCCAGCGTCCACATCACCATTTGCGCGGCGGTAAACGCCATGGCCGCATAGGCCGGCCACTCCAGCAAGCGGTCGAGGGCATCCGGCTTGGCTGGGGTCACCTGATTCATGGGTTGAGCAGTGGCTTTGCCGCTTCGATCGCCGCCGCAGTGGAAGGATAGGCGTCGACGCCTGGACTTCCGAGCAGCTCAAACCGCTGCAACAGATCGCGGGGTTGGCTTTGCAGATTGGCGAACATCAGGTGGCAGCCGTTGTCACGGCACAAACTAGCGGAGCGCTCCAACGCGGTGATGGCAGTGGCGTCAATGAACGGCACGTCGCGCATGCGGAACACAATGGCTTTCGGCCACGGATTGAACTCGTGCAAGGCAGCTTCCACGCTTGCCGTCGCGCCAAAGAACAGGGGGCCTCGGAACTCGACGATCTCGACGCCCTTGGGCACTCCGGTCATGTCGATCACGGCTTGCGTACCCTCCGGCTCGTCCTCGTCGAGCATCAACAAACCACGGCCCTGCTGCACTGGTTGCTCGGCCATGCGATGCACGAACATCAGCGCCGCCAGACCGACGCCAACCGCGATCGCCATGTTCAGATCGACGAAGGTCGTGAGCAGAAACGTCGCCAGCAGCACTACTCTGTCCCCGACCGGCGCTCGCATCAGGAAGCGGCTGAACTCTTCCACGTGCAACAGCCGCCAGGCGACGCTGACAAGAATGGCGGCCAGTGCCGGCAGGGCGATGTAGCCAGCCAGCGGTGCCGCTGCCAGGATCGCTGCCAACACGAACACC
>JANNSA010000428.1:0-2460 GCA_031402115.1 Hyphomicrobiaceae bacterium
AAATGCGCACAGCGAGCAAAGCTGCCACGACAAGGCAGTGGCTATGTCGCAAGCATCGGTTTAGCCTGTGAAAAAGACGGAACGGGGAGGATTAAAAGTTGACAACAAGTACATACGCCGACACCGGCGCTGACGTCAAAGTCAGTCCGGCGGAATTGCGCAAAGTGGTGTTCGCGTCGTCGCTCGGCACGGTGTTCGAGTGGTACGACTTTTAATCCTCCCCGTTCCGTCTTTTTCACAGGCTAAACCGATGCTTGCGACATAGCCACTGCCTTGTCGTGGCAGCTTTGCTCGCTGTGCGCATTTCCGTCAACGCCCGACTGGTGCCGATAGCTCCGGTCGCGCCGTATCCACGTGACTAACGATCCGCGACTGGATTACCAAGGCGCGTCGTCACGCGATCATGGACCTGCCAATGGCCTTCCGGCGCACGCTCTACCAGGTACTCGAGGAGGATCGCGGCGAAAGCCTCGGCAACCGCATTGTCGAGTCGGTGCTGGTGGCGCTGATCCTGGCCAATGTCGCGGGCTTTGTGTTGGAGACAGTGCCGAGCATCGCTGCCGTTTGGAGCCGGGAGTTGCGGGCGCTTGAGATCGCTTCCGTCGCTGTGTTCTCGGTGGAATACTTGGCGCGGCTGTGGAGCGCGCCGGAGATCCCTTTCCTGAAGCGGCTGGGTCCCTGGCGCGCCCGGCTGGCTTTGGCCCGTCGGCCGGCAATGCTGATCGACCTGCTGGCGATCGCGCCGTTCTTTCTGTCGCTGCTGTTGCCGCTCGACCTGCGCATCCTGCGCGTCTTCCGGCTGTTCCGTTTCCTCAAGTTCAGCCGCTACTCGCCGGCCATGCATACGCTGATGCGGGTGCTGACCAATGAGCGGCGGGCCCTGCTCGGCGCCTTATTGCTCGTCATGATCGCGCTGCTGTTCGCGGCCTCGGGCATGTATCTGATCGAGAGCGAGGCGCAGCCGCAAAGCTTCGGCAGCATTCCACAGTCGGCATGGTGGGCGATCGTGACGCTGACCACGGTCGGCTATGGTGACATCACGCCAATCACGCCACTCGGCAAGGTATTCGCTGGCATCGTCATGCTGTGCGGCTTGATTGTGCTGGCACTGCCGATCGCCATTATCTCCACGGGGTTCGCGCAAGAAGTTAACCGGCGCGATTTCGTGTTGACCTGGACTATGCTCGCCAAGATCCCGCTGTTTGCTGACCTCGATGCGCAGTCGATCGGCGTCATCCTCGGCTTCCTGAAAGCGCATCATCTGCCACCGGATCGCGAAGTGGTGGCCATCAGCGACGGTGGCCGCTCCATGTACTTCGTCGCCTCGGGCCAGGTGCGCGATGTTGACGGCGGCGCCGAATACGCGACCGGTGATTTCTTCGGCGAGCACGCCTTGCTCGGCGTCGGTGTCGCTGGATCGGCCTTCATGACCAAGTCACGCAGCCGGCTGCTGGAACTTAGCCATGCCGATTTTCAGCGGTTGCAAGCGTTGCACCCTGAACTCTGCCAGCATATCCGCGAACGCAGCAAAGCGCGGCTGACGACTATTCAACAGAACGTATCCAATCTGTTGGAATAAACGTTTCAGAACACGTAAGCTGCGTTCCATGTTGACGGGAGAGACAAGGTGCGCAGTGACGATGACGATCAGGACGCCCTGCCGCTGACTGCACCGCGCGACTATGCTGACTTGAGTGATCTGATCAGCCAGCGCCGGTCATCGCTGCCGAAGCGGCTGGCGCAGGTCGCTACTTATGCCTTCACGCACCCTGACGAGATTGCGTTTGGCACAGCGGCTTCCATCGCCGAGAGTGCTGGCGTGCAACCGTCGACCCTGGTGCGTTTTGCGCAGACGCTCGGCTATCAGGGTTTCTCCGACCTGCAGGAGGTGTTCCGGAGCCGCCTGCGCGACCGGGTGCTCAGCTATGATGAGCGCATGCAGCATTTGCGTGCACACGCGGTCGATGCTTCCAAAGCCAGCGTCATCTGGCAGGGGTTTCACGACGCCGCAGCGCGCAGTCTCGCCGACCTCGACCGCCGGCTGGATCGCGGCCGGCTCGACCGCGCGGTGGCGCTGCTGGCCAAGGCCGAGACGATCTATCTGGTCGGCTTGCGCCGCTCGCTGCCGATCTCGGCCTACATGGCCTATGCGTTTGGCAAGCTCGGTGTGCGTTCTCAGCTGGTCAGCGCGCTCGGTGGCATGGCGCCCGAGCAACTGAGCTTTGCCAGCAAGCGCGACGCCTTGCTGGCAATCAGTTTCACGCCCTATGCCAGCGAAACCATTGCGCTGACCACGGAGGCGGCGCGCCGGGGCATTCCCATCATCGGCATCACCGACGGCGCTCTGTCGCCGCTTGCTGATGCGGCAACCCTTTGGCTGGAAGTCGCCGAAGCCAATTTCGAGGGCTTCCGCTCGCTGACCGCTACGCTCGCCCTGGCGATGACGCTGACAGTAGCCGT
>JANNSA010000429.1:0-18719 GCA_031402115.1 Hyphomicrobiaceae bacterium
TTAGTCGCCCTCTACCCACCCCCCCCACCATCTGCGTTGTTGCCGTGGCGATTGGGCGACACAAGTGCCGCCCCGACGGCGCGAAGCTCAACTTGTCATCATGCTTTCCGGCACTTCCGGGTTGTTGCGCAGCCAGGCCCAGGCGCGGATGTCGACGGTCTGGAACAACCCAGCTTTGCGATAAGGGTCTTCGGCCGCCAGCGCCTCGGCGTCGGCGTAAGTTGGCACATCGAGCACGATCAGGCTGCCGCACGGCGTCTTGCCGTCGGGCGTCATGAACGGTCCCGCGAACTTCAGCCGCTTGCCCAGGCCCTGCAGCCAGGCGACGTGCGGTGGCCGGGCGCTATCACGGATCGCGCCAGTGCCGGGATTGTCGGTGCAGATGAGGGCGACGAGCATGGGCGATCTCCTGAAGACATGAGGCGACGGTTACTTTCAGTAGACAGCAGCGTCAAGCCCACCGTTTCAGGCCTTGACGCCAAGGCGGCCGGAACCGATCAGCGGCGCGGCGTTGGCGTCCAGCGGCCAGCGGGCGCGGGCGGGCGCGGCCATGTCATCGACAAGTCCACGCGCCAGTCGTTCGGCGCCGGCCCAGGCGATCATAGCGGCGTTGTCGGTGCACAAGGCGGGCGGCGGCACCACCAGCCGCCAACCCTGATCGCGCGTCACCTCGATCAGGCTGGCGCGCAGCACTCTATTGGCGGCGACGCCACCCGCCACCACTAAGGTGCGGGGCGTGCTGGACGACAAGGCATCAGCGGTCAGCGCCATGGCGCGCCTCAGCCGGTCGGCAACCACATCGCAGATCGCCAGCTGAAAGGCAGCGCACAGATCGGCAATGTCGGTTTCCGTCAAAGGCACGAGCTGCTCTGCCTGACGGCGCACCGCTGTTTTCAGGCCGGCCAGCGAGAAGTTCGGTTCCGGCCGCCCGGCCATGGGGCGCGGCAGCGCAAACCGCTTGGCATTGCCGGTGATGGCAGCGCGTTCAACGGCCGGGCCGCCCGGAAAACCTAAGCCGAGCAGCTTAGCGACCTTATCAAACGCCTCGCCAATCGCATCATCGATGGTGGTGCCGATGCGCTGATAGGCGCTGATGCCTTCCACCAGCACGATCTGTGTGTGGCCGCCGGAAACCAACAACAGCAAATAGGGTGGTTGCACGCCGTCCGTCAGGCCAGGCGTCAGCGCGTGCGCCTCCAGGTGGTTGACGGCGATGAACGGCTTGCTGTGTACGAGAGCGATCGCTTTGGCCGTGGTCAGTCCGACCAGCAACCCGCCGATCAGCCCGGGACCCGCTGTCGCCGCGACCGCGTCAAGCTCAGTGAAGCCAAGCCGCGCTTCTTGCATGGCGCGCGCGATTAAGCCATCGAGCACGTCGAGATGCGCGCGCGCGGCGATTTCCGGCACGACGCCGCCATAGGGGGCGTGCTCAGTCAGTTGCGAACGGATGATGTTGGACACCAGCCGGGCCTCACCATGCGGTGCGCGTTCGACAACGGCCGCCGCCGTCTCGTCACAACTGGTTTCAATGCCAAGAACCCGCGCTGGCCGGTCGCCACTCATGCTATCCGTCTCGATGCCTTGCAGTGTCCAGCCCGAACGGCTGCGCGCCTGGGATAGCCGCTTCGCCAGGTTTTGTCGCGAACCGACGCCCTGATCGCTGCGCCCCGGTAGTTGCACTCTGGCGCCTGGACGCTCATAAGTCTCGTCGCAAGCATGCTTCAGCTGGCCGGGGTCCCGATGATCGTCACCAGCCGCCTTCCCATTCGCATCGGCACTCGCGGCAGCCCGTTGGCGCTGGTGCAGGCCAACGAAGTGGCCGCGGCTTTACGCCAGGCTCATGAGCTGCCTTCAGACGCCGTTGCAATTGTCGTCATCCGGACTTCTGGCGACCGTATCCAGGACCGTCCGTTGCGCGATGTCGGCGGCAAAGGACTGTTTACCAAGGAGATCGAGGAGGGCCTTCTGGATGGCAGCATCGACCTTGCCGTGCATTCGATGAAGGATGTGGAAACCCGGCTGCCAGATGGCCTGATGATCGACTGCCTGCTGCCGCGCGAGGACGTCCGTGACGCATTCATCAGCCGCAAAGCTGCCAGCCTTGCTGAATTGCCCGAGGGTGCGGTGGTCGGCACGGCGTCGCTGCGCCGCCATGCTCAGGTGCTGCGACTGCGGCCTGACCTAGAAATCGTGCCGTTGCGCGGCAACGTGCAGACGCGGCTTGCCAAGCTCGACGCCGGTGAAGTTGATGCAACTTTGCTGGCAGTGGCGGGCTTACGGCGGCTTGGCAGCGCGCATTTGGTGACTGCGATCATGAGTTTCGACGACATGCTGCCGGCTGTAGCGCAAGGCGCCATCGGCATCGAGCGGCGGACCGATGACGCCAGCATGGCGGCGGCGCTGGTGCCCTTGCATCATGCTCCAACCGGCATCACGGTGGCTGCCGAGCGCGCCTTCTTGGCTCGCCTCGATGGATCCTGCCGTACGCCGATCGCGGGCTACGCTGAACTGGTCGGCGACGGCATGCTGCGGCTGCGCGGTGTGATCCTGGCCACCGATGGATCGGCGGCGCATGCTACAGATGTGACGGCGCCGGCGAGCGTCGCGGAAACCCTCGGCATGACTGCTGCTGAAACCCTGCTGGCGGCGGCCGGACCCAATTTCTTCTCCGAAATCTGAGGGGCTGTGCAGCCAGTCGTGCGTATCCTTGTCACCCGCCCGGAGCCTGATGCGACAGAGCTTGCCGCACGCTTGGCGCGTGACGGACATCAGGCGATTTGTGCGCCGCTGCTGACTGTCGAAGCGGTGCCCGGATGGCGACTGCCGGTAGCAGTGCCACAAGCGCTGTTGGCGACCAGCCGGCATGCCTTGGCTTTGCTGGCGCGGCATGACGATGCAGCGGCGCTCTTGGGCATACCAGTGTTTACTGTCGGTAACGCGACCGCTGCTGCTGCGCGTGAGCTGGGTTGGGCCAAGATTGTTGCAGCCACTGGCACCGCCCAGGATTTGATCGCGGTGGTGGCGGCCGGCTGTGATCCCCGCTCAGGCCCCTTGTTGCATGCGCGCGGCGCCGATATCACGGTTGATCTGGCTGCGGCGCTGACGCCCTTGGGCTTTACGGTGTACGCACCAGTGTTGTATGGCACCCATCCGGTCTCGACGATGCCGTTAGCGATGCAGGTTGGCCTCGGTGCGAATGCGCTCGATGCGGCAATCCTGTTGTCGGCGAAGACCGCTCGAACCTATGCCGCGCTGCTGACTGCCGCAGGGCTCTGGCACACAACAAGAAATCTAGCTCACTACTGCCTTTCTGAGGTCGTAGCTGAAGTCCTCAATTCGCTTGGTCCGTGCACAGTGAAAGTGCCTGAAACACCTGATCTTGAACAACTTATCGCTGTTGTTAACCGGGACGCTGCACAATTTCGCCTAGAACTGAAGTAAGGGTAGCGGCCTGCTTTCACTCAGCTGCTGCCGCGCCCGCCCTGACCGGCGAGCAACACTTCTGGATCACGAGCCAATCGAAACGTTGCATCGTCGTAAAGCCAAGGCTTTGCCAGCTTGGCTCTGGCGCTTGTCAAGGAATGGTCACGCTTATGTCGAACGACAAGAACGACACGCCGAAGCCCGGTCAGCCAGGTACCGCTGGTCAATCTAGCGGCGGGTCGCAAGCGCCGGGCAGTGGGTCAAAGCGGCCAACCGCGACAATCGACCTGGAGGCCAAGGAGATTGAGATCCGGGACACGAGCAAGCCCGGCGCGACAACTTCGTCTGCAACAGCTGCGGGTTCCGTGCCGCCCGTGGCGCCGAAATCCGAAAACACTAAGGCGGGTAAGCCGTTCGAACCCGCACGCGACACGAAGCCGGCAACCGCCAGCGCCTCGACTGTGAAAACCATACCACCACAAGCCCGCACCAGCGGCGGCCTCGGTATCGGCCGTCTGCTCAGCTATTTGGTTGCGGGTGGCATCGGCGCGCTCCTTACCTTGTTCGGGGCTGATCTGGCGGCAACGCAACTCGGCATCCGCCTACCGACACCTGGCGCCACTCAGATCACTGACCTGACCGAGCGCGTGAACACGCTGAATCAGCGCGTACAGGAAGCCCAAATCGACGTCGCCAGCAGCGATCTGCGCGAGCGCCTACGCCAAGTGCAAGTGCAACTTGATAGTGTAGCAGCCGCCGGCAAGCAGGCAACGGCTGCGCTAGGTGGCGTGCAAAGCAGCCAGGAGCAGACCGCCGCGCAACTCGTCGTTGCCGACAAGCGCCTGAGTGAGGCCCTAGGAGTTGCGCCCGCCGACCGGCTAGCCAAGCTCGAACTCACCTTCGATACCATGGCCAAGGCCGCCGCCGACGGCGACAAGGGCAAGCTGCCGCAATTGGCTGGCCTGATTGCGCGCCTTGATGCACTGGAAAACGCGCTCGATAGTCGGCTGGAGGTAGTGCAGAGGAGCGTCGCCGACGGCCTGCAGAAGCAGCAGGTGCGTTTGGAGGAACGGCTGGCGTCGGTCGATAAGCCGGTCGAACTGGAAACCGTCAAGGCGGCCACCAAGCAGCTCGGTGAGGCAGTAGTCGGCGTCAAAGCCAACGCCGAGAAGCTGGCGCAGGACATCCAGCAGACTCAGGTATCCGGCACGCAATTGCGCGAGGAGCTCGCAGCGCTGAAACAGCAGGCCGCCAACATCGACGCTGCCATGAAGGGCGAGTTCGACAAGGTCGTGAAGGCCGATCAGCTGGGCTCCGTCACGACCACTCTGGGCAAGCTGCAAGCGGACCTCGGCCAAGTTGTCGCCAAGGAACAAGTCCGTGAAGAGAGCGCCAACCGCATCGTGCTGGCGTTGGAACTGGCTAATCTGAAGCGCGCCATCGAGCGTGGCGGCAGCTTCGAGCGTGAACTCGTGCAGGTCAAGGCGGTTGCACCGGCTGATATTGATCTGGCCGTATTGGCAGCCAACGCCAAGACGGGACTACCGACACAAGCCTTGCTGACCCGGGAGTTCCGCGACACGGCGCGCGCAATTGTTGCCGCCGATGCTGCGCCGGCCGAGGACGGTTCTTTGCTCGACAGGTTGGTGGCCGGCGCCCGCTCCGTCGTGCATGTGCGCAAAACCGGCATGGTTGAAGGGCAGACGGCCGAGGCCGTCGTCGCCCGCATGGAGGGCAAGCTGGCCGATGGCGATTTGGAAGCAACGCTGAAGGAAGCCGAGACGCTGGGCGGATCGGCACGCGAGGCTGCCGCCAGTTGGCTCGACAAGCTAAGCGCGCGCCTAGCTGTCGACCGCGCCATGGTGACCGTTGACGAGGGCCTGCGTAAGGTCATCAGTACAGCCGCGCCTTGATCGCCTGCATTATCGTCCGACTTACGCGCACACGGGTGGCGTCATGATTCGTCTGTTTCTCTACTTCCTCGGCGTTGCGGGCCTCGCTGGCTTTCTAGCCTGGCTGGCCGATCAACCAGGCATGATGGTCATCACCTTCGCCGATCGTGAGATCCAGACCAGTGTGTTCTTCGCGGTGGTTGCCCTGATCGTGCTGATCGGGCTGGCGGTGCTCGGCTGGAGCCTGCTGCGCGGCCTGATTTCCACTCCTGCCGTGTTGTCGCGTATGGCGTTGAAGCGGCGCCAGAAGCAGGGCATGGAGGCGCTGTCGAGTGGCATGATCGCGGTTGGCGCTGGTGACAAGGCGTTGGCGACACGGTTTGCTATGCAGGCCGCGCGCAGCATGCCGAACGAGCCTCTGACTGACCTGCTGCGCGCGCAAACCGCACAATTGCTCGGTGACCGCTCCACCGCGCGGCGCATTTACGAGTCCATGCTGCACTCGCCCGAAACCGAGATGCTCGGCTTGCGCGGTCTGTTCCTGGAAGCTGAGAAGGAGAAGGAGCCGGCCGCCGCGCAGCAATTCGCCGAGCGCGCCCTGGCCCGCAACCCGAAGCTTGGTTGGGCCAACACGGCGTTGTTCGATGTGCAATGCCGTCGCGGTGACTGGAGCGGCGCTTTGGAAACCTTGGCGACCGCCCGCCGGCATGAGCATGTCGCCAAGGCCGTGGCGCAGCGCCGCCGTGCCATTCTGCTGACAGCCCAAGCGCAAAGCCTGGAAGACAGCCAGCCTGACAAGGCGCAGGCGTTGGCCAGCGAAGCGCATGATCTGGCGCCGAGTTTCGTGCCGGCCGCCGAGATCGCGGCGCGGGTGCATGCTGCGCGCGGACGCATGCAGAAAGCCGCTGCCGTCATCGAGCGCACTTGGAAGCTGACCCCGCATCCCGATCTGGCGACCGTCTATGCCCACGCCCGCACCGGCGACTCGCCGCGTGACCGCCTGACGCGGGTACAGAAGCTTGCGGCCCTGGCGCCGCTGCACCGCGAGAGTGCCATTGCGCTCGCGCAAGCTGCGATCGATGCGCGCGAATGGGAACTGGCGCGCAAATCCCTGCAGCCCTTGCTGGACGATGGCCTGTCGGCGCGCATCTGTGTGTTGATGGCGCGCGTCGAAGGCGGCGATCGGGGTGATACCGGCCGCGTTCGCGAATGGCTGGCCCGCGCCGTACACGCGCCGCGCGATCCGGCTTGGACCGCAGATGGCCATGTCTCGGACCGCTGGACCGCCATCTCGCCCGTCACCGGAAAACTCGACGCCTACGAATGGACCGTCGCCGGCGAGCGCCGCGTCGGCAACGACGAAAAGGTGTTGTTGGAGGAACTGGTAGCTGCCGGCGACCGTGGTGTTGCCGCGCAAATCGCCGAGCAGCTCGCCAAGCTTAGCGCTGCACGTGATGCTGATGTCGCTGCGGCCAGCGCAGTTGCCAAGTCCGCGCCCGTGGTTGCGCCAGCCAGCCCATCGCCAATCCGCCGTGATAGTGCTGTACTCGCGATCACCGCACCGGACGAGGTGGTAACCGCGCCCAAGGGCAATGGCGGCGGCCGGCCAGCGGAGAAACCACACTACGTCGTCGCGGGCCATGCCCCCGACGATCCGGGTCTGGACGTCAAACCTGCAGCCAGCGGTTGAGTTGCCGCAGTCGGCACCGGCATCGAACGGGGCGCGCGCTGTCAGGCACAGGTGCGCAACACGGACCCCTGCCAGTTGGCGAGAGTGAGCGAACGCACAAGTGCCCGACACCGGGTAACTGACACCGCGTTACTGCCGAGCCTACAATCTCACCGCCCCATGAAGTCGTTCTTGCCGACTTCGAGGCCGTTGTGGCGCAGGATCGCGTATGCGGTCGTCAGGTGGAAGTAGAAGTTCGGCATGGCGACGTGCAGCAGGTAGACGTCTCCCTTGAAGATCATCGGCTTGCCAGCGATCGGCATGATCACGTCACGCGCCGCGCTGCCTTCGAATTGGTCCGCATCGAGCGTCGCCAGAAAGTCAGTGGTCTTCTTGATGCGGGCGCTGAGTTCGCTGAACGATTTCTCATCATCCTCATACTTTGGCAGTTCGGCGCCAGCCAGCCGCGCACCGGCGCCCTTGGCGAAGTCGCAAGCAATGGTCACCTGCCGCCACATCGGCAACATGTCGGGGTAGAGCCGCGCCATCAGCAGGGTCGATTCGTCGATCTTGCGCGCAGTGGCGAACGCTACAGCCTTGTTGAGGATGGTGTCGAGCGCGCCGAGGCGCTTCTGGAATACGGGTACCGATGCGTCGAACATGGAGACGGTCATGAGGCTTGTCCTTCCTTTGGGCGATTGACAATCGCCACGCCAAACTCCTGCGCGGCGTCGATAAGCCAGTCCCAGACAGTGCGAGCAAACGTTCGCATTACCCAGATTTCATAGCGGTCTTCAGCGGCCCGGAACAGCAATATGGGCGTATGGTCAAGACCGGTCAGCACGAATTGATCAACGGCGAACTCAACCGGCGCCAGATCGATGGCAATGCCCTTGGCCAGGATATCACGCGCGTTGGGGCCATCGAGATAGATGCGCGTGCGCGCGCTGGACAGGGGTGTCACGCAGCCAGCAGCAGAGGGAATCGCGGCGCTAAGGCGGCTGTCGAGGTCGGTAACGCCCTTGCAGGCAATCCAGAGCTGCTCGGCGCCGGTGCGCAGGACTTTGTACGGCCCCGTGCGAACAACCATGCCGATCCTATCTGGACAAGGTGCCCCCGTCACGCCAGCGACAGCTGTGGCAATCGCCGTGCGCGATACCGGAAAGCCAGCAACCTGCACCAAGGCGCAGCCGCGGATCTCTCCGAGCCGGTTGCGGGCATCGGGATCGGCGACGACGGCAACGGCCGGATCAAGGACGGCGGCAAGCGCCGAGCGACGTTCAAGCATTGAGGCGCTCCCCGCGCGGATCGATGAAGTGCGGCGACACGATGCGCGCGCGCGTCTGCTCGTTGCGCAACGGAAAAGCACAGACGATCTCGTCGCCCTCGTGTTTGAGGCCACCCTTGTAGAGGGCCAGCGCGATCATTTTGTTCAGCTCGACGGAATGAGTGACCGCCGTGATGTAGCCCCGGCCATGCCCCTTGATCTCGTCGGTGGCGGCGAACAAAATAGCGCCGCCGCGCAGCCGTGCATCCGGATCGATGCACTCCAAGCCGACCAGACTCCAGCGCTCCGGGTCGACCAGTACGGGCCGGTTGAGCAATTCCTTGCCGACGAACGGTTTGTTCGCCGCCATCTTGCTCAAGCCAAGGTCATGCAGCGTGTTCCGATGGTCGAGTTCCAAGCCAGCGACGTGGCCCTTCTCAATGCGCAGTGACGCCAGTGCCTCCAGCCCGTAGGGCATGATGCCGAGTGGCCGCGATGCTTCCAGGATGCGTTCCCACAGAGCGATGCCGTAGTCGGCCGGCGTATAAACCTCGTAGGCCAGCTCGCCCGAGAACGACAGCCGGATCAGCCGGATCGGCACGCCGTCAAAGTCGAACTCCTTGACGCCCATATAGGGCAGTTCGGCGTTGCTGACGTCGACGCCAGGGAACGACAATTCCAGCGAGCGGCGCGACGATGGACCCGAAACCGCCATGCAAGCCCACTCGTCGGTGAGTGAGGTCAGGTGCACCCGGAGATCAGTCCAGGCGGTCTGCAAAAGGAACTCCAGCCACGACATAACGTCGGCTGCTGCCGCTGTCGTGGTTGTCATGAAATACCGGTGTTCGGCCAGCCGCGAGGTTGTGCCGTCGTCAAGCACGGTGCCGTCATCGGCCAGCATGACGCCGTAGCGCGCCTTGCCGATTGGCAATTTGGCGAAGCCGTTGACATAGACGCGGTTGAGGAACTTGGCGGCATCCGGGCCTTGCACGTCGATCTTGCCGAGCGAGGAAACGTCAGCGAGCCCGACCGTCTGGCGAACCAACCGCATCTCTTCGATGTAGGCGGTTTCGGGTGCCAGGCCGGCCCACTTGTAGTACCAGGCGCGCAGCCACGGGCCGGCTTCGATCATCTCGGCACCATTGGCGATGTGCCAGTCGTGCAGAGGTGACCGGCGGATCGGCCGGAAATGCCGGCCGATCGTGCGGCCTGCCAGCGCGCCGAGTGCAATTGGCGTGTAAGGCGGCCGGAACGTGGTAGTGCCAGCCAAAGGAATTGTGACATCGCGCAAGCCTGCCATAACGGCCAGCGCGTTGATGTTGCTGGTCTTGCCCTGATCGGTTCCCATGCCCAGCGTCGTGTAGCGTTTCAGGTGCTCGACGCTGTGATAGCCTTCGCGCCACGCCTGATGCACATCACTCGCCGTCACATCGTTCTGTAGATCCAGGAACGCCTTGCCTTTGCGCTGTCCCTTGATTTCCCAGACCGGCTCGATCGCCGAGCCCACGGCGTCGCGCAGATCGGCAAGGGCGATGCCGTGGCCGGCAGCCGCGCGGCTGCCGATGCCGTCCAGCGCCTGGCTCGCGGCGGTCCAGCCTGCTGCGATGCAATCCGCCGTGTCATAGGTGCCAGCAACGGCGCCCGCCGCGAACTGGCCGGCGGCCAGCGGACCCGGAACAAAGCCCGCCACATCATTGCGCCAGACCGGCTTGCTGCCAGTGTGCGAGGTCAGGTGCACGGCCGGCGACCAGCCGCCCGACACGGCGATAACGTCAGCCGAGCGATTCTCCAGCGTCGTGGATTTGGCCATCTTGGCGTCCGGGCGATACTCGATCAACTCCGCGCCATGGACGCCAAGCGCGCCGCTGACATCGCCGATAGCAGTGCCGGTCAACACGTCGATATTGGCGGCCTTGGCGCGGGCACGCAGCTCGCCCGCCACCTCGCGCCGCAGATCGGCGACGGTAACGTCCAGACCAGCGGCCGCCAGATCGAACGCCGTCGCCCAGGCACTGTCATTGTTGGTCGCGATGATGGCGCGGCGGCCTGGCGACACGGCAAAGCGGTTGACATAACTGCGCACGCCTGACGCCAGCATGACGCCGGGCCGGTCATTACTGTTGAACACCAGCGGACGCTCCAGCGCGCCGGTCGCATAAATGATTGAGCGTGCGCGCACGATGCGCAGCACCTGGCGAGGCTGGCCTTTGGCAGGGTCGGGTAATTGATGCTCACGCCGCTCGATGATGCCGACGGTATTGCTGTCATAAAGCCCGAAAGCCGTGGCATGCGTCAGCACTTCAACTTGGGACAGCGTCTTCAGTTCACCAAGCGCCTGCGTCAACCAGACGGCGGCCGCGCTCTGCAAGGGTTCTGACAACAGCCGGCCACCAGCAACAAGATCCTGCTCGACCAGCAGCGTCCGCGCGCCAGCCCGTCCGGCCGCCAGCGCAGCGGCCAAGCCAGCGGGACCGGTGCCAATCACCAGCACGTCGCAGAAGTCGTGGCGCGCATCATAACGGTCGGGATCGCGCTCGGTGGTCGGCTTGCCAAGGCCAGCCGCGCGCCGGATATACGGCTCGTAAACCATCCAGGCGCCCTTGGTCGGCCCCATAAACGTCTTGTAGTAGAAGCCGGCGGTGAGGATTGGCGCCGCCAATTGATTGACCGCCATGGCGTCCCACCGGAGTGACGGCCAACGGTTCTGGCTGGCCGCTTCCAATCCCTGCACCAATTGCACAAGCGGGCCGGCCATGTTCGGCTCGTGGCGTGCGCCAGAGCCGATCGTGAACAGCGCGTTCGGCTCTTCGACGCCGGCCGAATAGATGCCGCGCGGCCGGTGGTACTTGAACGAGCGGCCGACCAGGCCAATGCCGTTGGCCATCAATGCTGATGCCAGCGTGTCGCCGGCTAAACCGATGTATGGCTTGCCGTCGAACGTGAAGGCGAGCGGCTTCATCCGGTCTACGCGACCGCCGGACTTCAGCCGGAAAGCGGCGGCGGTCATGAGCGCTCCCCTGCGGTGACTGGCAGTGTACTGCCGGTTACGACATGGGTGATCGTGCTGCGCTCGACGATGAACCAATGCCGGCAGCCAAAGACATGCTGCCAATACTCGCGGTGCGCGCCCTTGGGGTTGTCGAACAGGAACACATGGTCATGCCACGTCGCCATGTTGCCCGTGCCGTGCGCCGGTCGCGTTTTGCTGGCGTCGCCGCCATATTTGAACTCGGCGTGGTCGCGTTCGCCGCAATGCGGGCAAGTAATGCGGATCATGGATCGGTTCCGGTCGCGATGCCGCTATGGGTCATAGTCTGGTGGGGCACAGCCTGGGGCTCACTGCTTGTACGTGCTGTGGCCGATGCCATATTCGTCAAACGCTCCGCCCTTGGCGAAGCGGTCAACGGCGAAGCAGCGGTTCAACACATGTTCTTCATCATGGGCGATGGTGTGTGCGAAGGTCCAACCGGACGCTGGCGTCGCTTTGAAACCCTGATAGCACCAGCCGCCATTGAGATAGAGTCCGGCGACGTTGGTCCGGCAAATGAACGGCGCGCCGTCCGGCGTCATGTCTTGAATGCCGCCCCAATGCCGCACCAATCGCAGCCGCGAGACAGCAGGGATTAGCGACACGGCACACTCCATGACAGTGCGCACGGTCGGCAGATTGCCGCGCTGGGCATAGGTGTTGTAGCCATCGATATGGCCGCCAAACACGAGACCGCCTTTGTCGGATTGCGACAAATAGAACAGCTCGGCGCCGAACGACACGACGTGATCGACCATCGGTTTGATCGGCTCGGTGACGAAGGCCTGCAGCACATGGCTCTCGATCGGCAGCTTGATGCCGGCCATCGCCATGACGCGCGATGTATGCCCGGCGACGGCAACGCCAACCTTGGGAGACATGATCTGGCCACGCGTCGTCTCGACACCGGCTATCCGGCCGTTTTCGCGCACCATGCTGGTGACTTCGCAGTTCTCGATGACGTCGACGCCGAGCTGGTCAGCGGCGCGAGCGTAACCCCAAGCGACCGCGTCATGCCGCACCGTGCCAGCCCGCCGCTGCAGCAGTCCGCCGTAAATCGGGAAGCGCGCCTGCTTGGAATAATCCAGATACGGCAGCAGTTTCATCACGTCATCGCGATTGAGCAACTCGGCTTCAATGCTGTTCAGCCGCATGATATTGCCCTTGCGGGCCAGCACGTCCATTTGCGAAGGACCGTGACCGAGCACGACTTGGCCGCGCTGCGACAGCATGACGTTGAAGTTCAGCGTGTGCGACAGGCCTTCCCAAAGCTTCAGCGAGAACTCGAAGAACTCAGTGTTACCGGGCATCATGTAGTTAGAGCGCACCAAGGTGGTGTTACGCCCCACATTGCCCGAGCCGACATAGCCTTTTTCCAGCACCGCAATCTTCGTCATGCCGTGCAGGGCAGCCAAGTAATAGGCCGTCGCCAGCCCATGGCCCCCGCCGCCAACAATTATGGCGTCGTAACTCGGGCGCGGATCGGGACTGCGCCAGGCGCGCGTCCACTGCTTGTGACCGGAAAGCGCATTGCGCACCAAGGCGAGGGCTGAGTAACGGGACATCGCATCCGTTCAATGAATGCAGGCTTTTCGATCGTGCGACGGCTTGCGCCGGGAGTGGTTCGTTGTCAATGAGGCAGAGCGCCGGGGCCGCAGGTACGGGCGCAGCGTGGTTCTGCCTGGCAGCACAGACTTAACTAAAGCGGCCACACCCATGGCACCATGACGATCGCAATGCCGAAAATCAAAAGTGTCAGCGGCATGCCGACCTTGAAGAAGTCCGAGAACTCATACTTCCCAGGTCCGTAAACCATCAGACAAGAGGGTTCCAGCGGCGTCAGGTAGGAGCAACTCGCCGCCACCGCCACCATCATGCCGAACGGCCGCGGATTGACGCCGAGTTCGATCGCGGTCTGCATGGCGATCGGCAAGACGACCAGCGCTGCGGCTTGATTTGACATCGGTTGGGTGAGCGCAACGGTCAGGACAAAGAAGCAGCTCAGCAGGGCGTAATGTCCGCCGCCGCCAAACATGGCGATCAGTTGTTGGGCGAGGAATTTGCCGGCGCCGCTCGATTCCATGGCCACGCCGAGCGACAGCAAAGCGCCGATCAGGATCAGCGCTTTCCACTCGATCTGCCGGTAGGCTTCTTCAGGTGACAAGCAACGGGTCAGCAGCATGGCGAAGGCGCCGGTCAGCATCGCTACCGGCAAGCTAGCCAGCTTGAAGGTCACCGCGACGATGGCCAAGGCGAAAATCGCTGAAGCCAAGGGAGCGCGCGAGCGGTTGAGCCGCCCAGCGTCGACACCGCCGAAGATATTGAACAGGTTGCCCCGTTCCAGCGCCTTGACGTTTTCGGGCTTACCCTGCAGCAGCAGGACGTCGCCCATGCGCAAGCGCGCCTTGCTGATCGTGGCAGGAACGCGGCCGGCGCGATGGATCGCTAGCACCTGCAAGCCGTAGCGTTCCTTGAATTCCAGGCTCTTCAGGCTTTGGCCGATCAACTGCGAGCGGGGCAGCAGTACGCCCTCGACGATCGTCACTTCCTCGACCTTGGTATCGGGGTCGGCCAGATACAGGTCGGCCTTGAAGTCGAGACCTTCCATATCCTTGATTTTCAATAGGTCAGCGCGCAACCCTTCGATGACCAACTGGTCGCCCGATTGCAGTTTGAAGTCGGTATTCTCCTGGTCAGCCTTGATGGTCTGCTTTTCGCGCGCCAGTTTCACTACCGTGAAGCCGTAGTCAGGTGTCAGTCTGGCGTCCTTGAGCGATTTGCCGACCAAGGCGCCAGCCTCAACGACGACGACATCAGCCTGGTACTTGCGCTCGCCAAGCGTTTCCTCAGCTTTCTGATTTTGGCGCTGCGGTACCAGCCGGACACCGATCGCCCAGACGTAAAGCAGGCCAACCACGGCGATCGGAATGCCGACTGGCGCCATCTCGAACATGCCCATTGGCGGTTGCTGGTATCGGGTCAGCGCATCGCTGACCACTAGATTGGTCGATGTGCTGATGAGGGTCACGGAACTGGTGAGGATCGAGGCGAAGGCAACAGGCAAGAGGAAGAGCGAGGGCGATTGGCCGACCTTGCTCGCGTAGCCGATGACCAGGGGAACGAACACGGCGGTGGCGGCGGTATTGCTGATAAACGCCGAAATCACTGCTACGGAAATCATGATCAGGGGCAGAAAGATCGCCGTGTTGCGGCCCGCCATATCAAAGATGGCGCGGCCAGCGATATCCACGACGCCAGTTTGAACGAGGCCGGCTGACATGATCAGCAGACCGAGGATCATCATGACGGTGTCGCTGCCGAAACCAGCGAAGGCCTTGTCCGCTGGCAATACGCCCGTCAGGATCACCGCCAGCATGACGCCGAGCGCGATCACGTCGGCGGCAATGCGGTCCCATGCGAACAGCAGCACAGCCACCGCAAGGATCGACAGACAAATGGCGATGTCTAGGGTCATGGACTGCCCGGTTGTCTGTTGTGGTTGTGCGGTACGGGGACTTGGGTGTTGTACACGCGACCACGGTACGGCAATGATCAGGGATTGGCCCCAACAGATTGGCGACCGGTCTGGAACGATCAACCTTGAGCAGCCGTTCCGTGCGGCAGCGTTATTGACACGAGCGGCTGAGGCGATGTTGTGGCGGGATCATCGACCAATTGACGGAGACAGAAGCACATGCAACTCGCTGAATTGAACATCGCCCGCCTCAAGGCCGCGCTCGATGATCCAGCGACCCGGGACTTCGCCGCCAACCTTGAACGCATCAACGGCATGGCCGAGCGGATGCCTGGTTTCATCTGGCGGCTGAAGGGCGAAGGCAATGACGCAACATCGCTGCGCATCGACGACAGCCCGCTGACGATCGTCAACTTGTCGACCTGGGAGAGCGTCGCGGCGCTGGAGACCTTTGTATTTCGCACCGCGCACGCGCAGTTCTACAAGCGCCGCGACGAGTGGTTCCACCTGATGGAGCGCCCGCACTTCGTGATGTGGTGGGTACCCGATGGCCACCGGCCCGATCTGGCTGAAGCCAAGTCCAAGCTCGACGCGCTGCACGCCGCTGGCCCGACGGATGAGGCCTTTGGCTGGGCCCAGGTCATCGACGTGGAGCGCTGGCGCCAGCAGCGCTGCGCTTGAAGCGGGGCCTCCCTATGGGGCCATCGCCAAGGGCGCCACGCCCGTGCGAGGTACGACTGACCACGCAATGCCGGCAGGAAGCACCAGGGCAGCGACCACAGGGCGATGATCGGAACCCACATCAGGTCCCAGACCGGCGCTAACCGCTTTGATCGCCGGCGAGGCAAAGATGTGGTCGATTGAGAGCTGCGGCAGGCCTTTGACGCCGGTTGGAAAGCTGGGCAGGAAGCCGCTTGCAGGTTTTAGCCCGGATTGCCGGCGGAATTCCGAGAAGCCATGGGTCCACGGCGTCTCGTTGAAGTCACCGCCAACGATAACGGCGCCCGGCGCTGATTTCGCGGTGACCGCCAGTTCTTCGAGTTGCGCCCGGTGCAGCAATGTTCCATCGAGCGCCTTGATGATGTGCACGCCGATCACCGTCAGAGAATGCTTGCCGTCACCAAAGCGCACCCAGGCGTTGGGCAAGGGGCCGAAACCCTTCGCTGCGCTGGAGCCCGAAGCTGTGAACGGACGTTGCGACAGCACCATCATGGCGCAACCCCAAACCTCCGGACAGCCGGCGCGATAGGGATAGGTGGCTTCCAACTTGTGCAGCAGTTCCAGCCGGTTGGGTCCGAACTCGGAGAGCAGCACGATGTCGGCGGTCTCACCGATCAAGTACTCGGCCATCGCTTGCGGGGTGGTGTTGTGATGCCAGGCGTTGAGTGCCACGACGCGGAGCAAGGGCCGTCCGTCATGAGTCGCCGGCAACGGTCCCGGCGCCTGCCGTGCTTCGGCGATCAGCGTGTGGGCAGCGAGTGTGATGAACAGCCCCAACCCGGTTATGACCATCGGCCGCCAGCGCACCAGCAGCGCCAATCCAGCCGCCACCGCCAAGCCGATCAGGTGCCCGGAAAACTGGGCAACGACATCCAGACCCGGCCAGATACCGCCAAAGCGGCCGACCAGCAATCCGATCAGGGCCACGGCGAACAACGTCACGGTGACGTTGAAACCGATCTGGGCCGTACGCATACAGAACCGTTCCAATCCGAACCTCACGCGAACAGTTTCGTAACAACTGCTCCCACGGTTCCGCTGTTGACACAAGCAACGGCCGTGGCCGTGCCTAACAATCGGCCGCCGCCGGTTCCTGCCCCGCCGCAGCCGCAATTCCGCCCTGACTTAACCTTGCCGGAACTGTGCATTGCCGTTGGCTGCGGTTCGGGAAAGGTTCAGGCGATTGACCCGGCTTCCGGCTCGACTTCTGCGCACTTTATGCCGTCATCGCGCGGCCGTTTACCTTGCGCTCACCATCTCGATCATGAGCATCGCAAGTGTCGTGCCGCTTCTGAGAGAGGCCGATGCGGCCGATCTCGAACTCGCATGCGGTGAAGGTTTTGATACGATCGCCGAGACCACGCACAGCGTCGTCTGCCGACGCACGCAGCGCGTCGACAGTGCCGTCGCTGCCGAGAGCTTATCGCGGCAGTGGGGGGAGGCCGTCGTCTGCTATGGTCAGATTGATGGCCTGCAGAGCAGCATTTCGGCAATTGCCGAGGAGGTCTGGCAAGTCAGCGTGCGCTATACCTGCGAAGGCTGAGGTTGAGCACCCGCCTCAGCCGCGCATCGAATAGTGCAGGAAGCCGGACCGCGTGGCAATCTTGTCATAAAGGCTGCGGCCAGCCGTGTTGGTCTCGTGCGTCAGCCAGTAGATCTTTGGCGTGCCGCGCGCCATCGCATCGGCCTTGACGGCGCGCACCAGGGCCTCGGCGATGCCCTGCTTGCGCTGCTCCGGGTCGACGAACAGGTCATTGAGATAGCAGGAGTGCTCCACGGCCCAGGTGTGGCGGTGATAGAGGTGGTGTGTAAAGCCAACGAGGCGGCCATCGCGCTCGGCGACTAGCCCATGAATTGGCTCATTGGGGTCGAACAGCCGTGCCCAGGTTGCGGCCGAAACCGCGTCAGCCAAGTCGACTTTGTAGAACACTTGATAGCCGCGCCACAACGGCAGCCATTGCGCCTGGTCGGCCTCGGTGATGGGCCGGATGATCAGCTCTGACATGCGAAGTCTCCAAGATGGGGCGACTAGCCCAGCGCAATCCATGCGGTCTTCAGGTCAGTGAACTTCTCTAACGCGTGCAGGGATTTATCGCGGCCGTTACCGGACTGCTTGAAGCCGCCCAGGGGCACCGTGAGGTCGGCGCCACCGTAGCAGTTGACGTGCACGACGCCGGCGTGGATGGCGCGCACCATGCGGTGAGCGCGCGCCAGATTGTTGGTCCAGACGCCCGAAGCAAGGCCGAACTCGGTGGCGTTGGCGAGCCTCACCGCGTCAGCTTCGTCCGTGAACGGCGTGACCGCCAGCACCGGCCCGAACACTTCTTCCTTGAAGATCGTCATCGCCGGCGTCACGCCCGCGTAAATCGTTGGCGCAATGAAGCTGCCACCGCTGTCGACACGTGTGCGGGTGCCGCCGGTAACTAACTTGGCGCCCTCGCGTTCCGCGCTGGCAATGTGCGCCAGGATGGATGTCACCTGCTCCTCGCTGGCGATAGCGCCAACTTCGGTGGCAACGCTCAACGGGTCGCCCTGCTTCAGCGCAGCCGTTGCGGCCTTCAGCTTGTCAAGGAAAGCGTCGTGAATACTGGCTTCGACCAGCAGCCGCGAGCCGGCGATGCAGACCTGACCGGCATTGCGGAAGATGCCATTGGCAACCGCTTTGGCCGCCTTGTCGAGGTCAGTCGTGTCGGCGAAAATGATGTGCGGCGACTTGCCGCCAAGTTCCAGGAATAGCCGCTTCAGGTTTGATCGAGCGGCATAGTCCATCAGCCGCCGGCCAGTGGCGCCAGAGCCGGTGAAGGCGAGCGCGTCGACGCCATTGTGCAGCCCAAGCGCCTCGCCAACCACCGAGCCCTTGCCCGTCACGATGTTGAGCACGCCCGGCGGCATCCCGGCCTCAAGCGCCAGTTCGCCGATCCGCAACAGCGATAACGACGCAATCTCCGGCGGCTTGAGCACGACAGAGTTACCAGCAGCGATCGCTGGCGCCAGTTTCCAAGCGCCTATCATCAGCGGGAAGTTCCAGGGTACAATGGCGCCAACGACGCCAAGCGGCTCGTGGTGCACCAGCGCCAGCACGTCGGGGCCGGTTGGTGCGATCTCGCCATAGACCTTATCGATCGCTTCGGCGTACCAGCGGATGGTACTGGCGGCGCCAAGTGGCTCGGCGCGATGCGCCATGCTGATCTCGGTGCCGTTGTCGCGGACGCCGAGCACGGCGATGTCGAGCGCGTCGGCCTCGA
>JANNSA010000430.1:0-2745 GCA_031402115.1 Hyphomicrobiaceae bacterium
GGAGGTGGAGTCGGCCGCCACGGCCATGAAGCGATGCGCGATCCGGCCGGCTGGTTCCGGCCGTCGAGCGGCAACCATGCCTTCGACGAGTACCGCGAGCAGACTTTGCAGCGCCTTGAGGATGAACAAAGCGAGTTCCACGGCTTCCTTGATCGCCTGCGCCAAGCCAAGGACCGCGCCGAATTCGACCAGTTCATGGCCGACCGCAAGCGCGAGCCGCGTAGTCCAGAGCCTCGTAGTCCAGAGCCAGGCGCTAGCCCCCCAGCGCCCAGCGGCGGCTGAGCTTGATACCTGTGCTGGTGCTCCGCTGGCGCCGACGCGCCTGCGGGGCACCTTGATTGCGACTGACGTCGTGGATTGAAAAGTGGAGTTATTTTGATGTCAAAGCTCTTAACATTATGGTTCGCTGCGGGTGGTGGCGCCATGCTCGGGGCGACTGCAATGTGGATCGCCAGCCGGCCACCCTTGCGACCGGTGACGGCGCCGGTGCGGAGCGCCGCCGGAAGTGTCTCCAATATGCTCTCCGGCTGGCGCCGCGACCGCACGACGCCTGCCGCATCGCGCCCAGGCAACGCTGCTGAGGACAAGGCACCCGGTTCAATCGCGTTTGCGACCTATCGCACTGACACGTTACGCCAGCTCGATGCAGAGGAACGCGGCTTCGCCGACTTCCTGACCACCTTGCGTCAAGCCCGCGACCGCCAAGAGTTCGACGCATTTTTGGCGGCCCGACGCGAACCCGCCGCGATGTGAAGCGACGCCGTAGGGTGCGAAAGGCCCGCTTGGGCCGTATCGCACCATCGGGCGGTGGGCGAGTATCGGAGTGCCTGGGCAACAACTGTGCGGCGCACAATACCAAACGCTGCCCGTCGATGGTGCGATACGGCCCAAGCGGGCCTTTCGCACCCTACAATTCGCCGTCAGTATTGCCCGCGCGCGCTGTAGGTGAGGTTCTTGCCTGTTGGCCAGGACACTTGGTAGCCGAGTGCAATGACCGCTTCTTGGCCGGGAGTAAGCGGGAGATCCCAAGCCAAAACGCCGCGCTTGTCGTCGACATCGGTGACGGTCGGTACCGTGGCGTCGCTGGCCATCACCACCTTGATCTCGTCATTGGCTGAGACCGGCAGCTGATCGAGAATGCGCAGCGTCACTGCCCGGTCGTGCAGGTTCTTGGCGGTGATGCGGAATGATTGCGTGTCAGTTTTGGATTTGGAGATCAAGCCGGTCTGGCCAGCCTTGGCGCCGAGATTGCTATACTTGACGCGCACCTTGTCGTCGGCGCCGAAGCCCAGCTCGTGCTCCTCGCCACCTGCCAGCAAGGGCAGGTTTCCGCGTCCGACATAGATGCCGTCGCGGAACAGTGCAACGATGCCGGGCAGAATCGACAGTTCCGGAGGCAGCTGCCACTTGGCGTAGAGATAGGCAACGGGATCGATCTTGGGCACGCTGCGCAAGGTCAGTGATGGCGCGATGGTCTGCGCATCGATCTGTACCCGCTTGTCACCGACGCCGCTTGCCACCGTCTGCTTGCCGGCGATGCTGTACACCGCCTGGAACGCGCCATTGGCGATCTGCGCCGGCTGGACGGTCATCGGCGCGGGCGCTGCTTCCGGCACCGGCAGCGACATGGCAACCTGCCCGTCCTGGCCTAACTCTGCGGCATTGTCTTCGCCGGTCTCCACAGTATTGCGTTTGCGCATGAGCGCTCCGCTAGGCGTGGGTGCCGGGGGCGGTGGTGGCGCTGCGATGTCAACGCTGAGTGGCAGCAGATCCGGCGCGACAGTGCCCGCCTGTGGCCGTGTGGTGGACAACGACAGCGTCACCTCGTTCCACGCCTCGCCCGAGCTTTGCGCAATGATGGCGTTGCGCTGCAGCACCAATGCCGGCGCTGCCGCTGCGTCACCAATCGCCAGACGTGCATCATAGATCGGCTGCCAATTCGCCTGGTCCACCTGATAGCGCACAACAAATGTTGCATCGGCTGCCGCTGCCGCTGAGACGCGCACCTTGACCTCCGTGCGGCCGTCATCGGATTGCGGCTGCTGGTCGAGCTTGGCCTGCACATCGGCGATGCGCTTGTCGAGCCCGCGCATCTCCACGCTGGTCACCAGGATCACCTTTTCGGCCGCCACCAGCCGCTCGCCGATTACCGTGTAAATTTGTCCCCAGTCAGGATCGGCGGCGGCCACGCCGCCTGGCGCCACCGGACGGTTCGGCAGATTGACCAGGTTTTGGATCAGCTGGCGCTGCGTACTGGCGGCTTGGATGGTGGCGTCCAACCCGCGCCGTTGATCATTCAACTGATCAAGCTGCTCCTGCAGTTTCAGCCGTTCGCTGGCCAAGGCGGCTGGGTCCGACAATTCTGTCAACTGAAAGGCGCGCACATCCACCGCGCCGATCTGCAACTGGCCCGTCGACGTGCCCTCGACGCGCACGCTATCGGGCGACAATCTCATCGGCAGGTCGCGCAGGGTCACGACATGCTCGCCGGCCGCGAGCTTGGCCGTTGCGACGCGCGCGATTTCAGCACCTTGCGGAAACACAGTCACGGTCTCGATACGCGAGGTTGTGACCAGATCGGCTGCCATCACCGTCGCTCCGCCTGTAAGCACCAGTACCAGTACCGTACCGAACCCTACCAACCGCATTTGAGCCTCCCGCTTACCGTTCGCGCGGCGTGCAGCACGGCGGTAGATCAAGGCGGATTCGAGGAGAACGCTACGACGATCAGGTCTGCCAGGCCGC
>JANNSA010000431.1:0-18012 GCA_031402115.1 Hyphomicrobiaceae bacterium
TCGCGCGATGTCATTATCGAGCGGCTCGACGCAGACTGACCGGGAAACCCGGCAGCGCCTGCACGAGGCCAACCCGGCTTCGGCTGAAGCCGCGCGCGATCTGGCCGTATCGCGGCTCAAGCTGGGGCAGGCCTACGGGCAGGCTGGCGATCAGCAGCGGGCGGTGGAGCACTTGGCGGCGTGCTATGCCGTGCTCGATGACCTGCACACGGCCGGCCGCGACATGGATGCCGGCATGCGGCAGCTGCACACGCAGCTGGCGGCGATGTTCAAGGCGTAAGCGGCGGGTTCGGGTCGTGGCTGCCAAGCGCGTGGCGTCGGACGGGTTGGCGTCGCACCGGAAGGATTACTGGGATCGTCGCGTCAGGGGCAACACACGCATCCGCGATCGAACCGGGTCGATGGACAGGAACGCCCCGGCGTCAAGTTCAGCGCGGGATTGATGGATCGCGGCGATCAGCCGTGGACCGATAGTTTCCGGGCTCGTGTCCTGCGCTCGGATTTGGACGACACTGGGTTTGCCAAGGCCAGACGCCGACAGGATCTCGCCGAAATCGACGTCCTGGGTCAGGACAATGCCGTCGCTGTTTGGAGCGTGGTCCATGTTGTGAGTGTCGAGGGCATTGCCCGGCCCGATGGACGACCAATGTTCGGCCTCCCACCCGTGCCGGCTGAGTTCATCGACCCACCTTGGCGACAGGTTCATGTCGACGATGAACTTCATTCCCCGGCCAGGACGATCTCGTGATCACTGGCCCGCCATGCGGCGTAGCTCAACGCCTGCGCGATATCCTCGCGCTCCAGATAGGGGAAATCCGCCAGGATCTGCTCAAAACTGCGCCCCGCCGCGACTTGGCCAACGACCATGCCGACGGTCACGCGCATGCCGCGGATGCACGGCTTGCCGCCCATCACACCGGGAGTTCGGGTTACGCGATCCAGCTCGGTCATGTACGCAGCCTATCACAGGCGACGGCATCATGCAGCCGCCCGATTCGGCGCCGGCGATCAGCAGCGGGCGGTGGAGCATTTGGCGGCGTGATTTGCCGGGCTCGATCGGCTGCACACGGATGGTCGCGAAAGGGACGCCGGCCTGGGGCAACTGCTCTGGCGGCAGGCGGGAATGTTCACGGCGTAGGTGCCGGGTTCGGCTAGTCGCGGCGTTAGGGCGAGGTCCCCCACCCGGCCGCCTTCTTACAGGGGAGGGGAAGCGGCGCCGGTGCCAGGTGGGCCAGTCGTGAGCGGTCAGCATCGATGACGGTTGGCTTTTGCATCGGGATTGCCGGAATCGCGTCTGAACTATCGCACAATTGACGATCGGACAGTGTCCCCCGTGTGTCGCAAACAGGATACTCATGCATTCGCATGCGGATTTGGTCAACAATTGCTGAATTCTGCTAAATTTGAGTGTTTTTGAATATTTTGCGTTACTTCCCGTTACTTGGGACGCCTATAGAACGTCTGTACGAAGCACGCCAGAGGAGATCTGCAACGGCTTCCGTGACGCCGCCTCTCCGACTGGTTAAGCATGCCTTCAGCATCTGCCAGTAGGGTGAACGGCCTGAAGGCCCAACAATCCGGACCACCGCTGACCGATGCCCGCTCCCCCTCAGACCGCCGAGCGTTCGACGCCCGCCCGGGATGCTGTGGCGGCGGCGCCGATGCCCTATGACGATCCGCATCTGGCCTGGCTGGTGCGGACCTATCTGCATACGCCCGAAGGTCAGCAGGTGCTGCACGAGCGCACTGGCCAGGCTAGCCCCAGCCAACCCGCCGCCGCATCGCCCTCGCCGGCGACCCGCACGCATCGCGGCTTCGAGACCGTCGGCACCTGTCGCGGCGACCTGCTGACGGCGCCGCTGCCCGAGCCGGTCCGGCTGACCTGGCAACCGGTCGCCCTCGGCGCCGCCCTGTCGCTGCTGCTGCTCGGCGGCGGCGGCGCGGCCTTCCTGCTGCAGCAGGAGCCGGCCGACGCCACGCCAACGGCTGCGCCTTTGCCACAGGTCGAACGGACCTACGAGTTCAGCGTTACCTGCGCGTTCATGAAGCGGCCGGTCACGGTCAGAATCCAAGCCTTCAACGCAGCCGACGCCCGCAGCGCCGTCCGCAGCCGACTGGCCCATTGCGAGATTGACGCCCCGCAGCCAACCCGCTGATGCGGGACGGCTTAATCCGCCGCCAGCCGCGCCAATGGCTCGTGATCGCGCCGGTCAGCCTGCGGCGACACCTTGAAGCGCTCGCGGTAGCGCTTGGAGAAGTGCGAGGCCGAGACAAAGCCCGAGGCGATGGCGATTTCGACGATCGGCAAGGTCGAATGCCGCAGCAGCCGCCGCGCTCGTTCCAGCCGTACATCGAGGTAATAGCGGGCGGGCGAACGGCCCATATGCTGGCAGAACAGCCGCTCCACATGGCGGCGCGAGATGCGCGTAACCCGGCTGATTTCGGCCAATGACAAGGGTTCGCCGATGTTCGCCTCCATCAGCTCGACGATCTCCAGGAGGCGCGGGTTCTGCACGCCGACGCGCGCGCCGATCGGGATGCGCTGGCGGTCCTCCGGCTGGCGGATGCGGTCGATCAGCACCTGCTCGCAGACCTTGGTGACGACGGCTTCGCCCAGCGACTGGCCGATCAGATGCAGCATCATGTCGAGCGAGGCGGTGCCGCCGGCGCAGGTGTAGATGTTCTGATCCGCCTCAAACAACACCGAACGGACGTCAGAGTTTGGGAAGCGCTCGCCAAAGCCCGGCAGGTTCTCCCAGTGAATGGCGGCGCGCTTGTTGTCGAGCAGCCCGGCGTCAGCCAGGATCCAGGCCGCCGTGCACAGGCCGCCAATCGCCGCGCCCTGGGCATACATGCGCCGCAGCCAGCCATTGACATGGGCATCGTGGAAGTCCTCCACATCGAGCCCCGAGCAGACGATCACCATGCGTGTGCGGACGGGTCCCAGGCACTCGCGCTGCACCGCCGCGATCGACTTGTCGACGCCGACCGCAATGCCATTGCTGGCGACCACCGGCTTGCCATCCGCCGACACCAGCTCCCACGAGTAGAATGGCTGCACGCGGTTGGAGAGCCTGAGCGGCTCAATCGCCATCGTGAAGGCGATCATGGAGAACTTCGGCGCCAGCAGGAAGTAGATGTGCTGCACGCCCGATGTCGGGACCTTGGTGGTAATGGTCGCGGGCATCGCCGTGCGCGGCGCCACCGGCGGCTTGGTGGCGGGCTTGGCCGTGACCGGCGTCTTCGCGAGGCCCTGGGGTGGCAGTCGAGTATCCGTGAGAACGCGACGGTCCATTGCCAGAGACTCCCTGCCTTATCCCTGAGGCCTGTACCCCAGTTGCGACCCACCTACTTAACGGCATACGTCGCCTGCGACAATCCATGTCGGTTCAAATCGCCTGTGTCGCTGTCCGGCCAGGATGCGTCGCACAAAGCGTGCTCCCGGGCAGCGCCTGCACGCATGGTCCCGCCAGCAGCGGGCAGGCACACGAAAGGGTATGACGACATGGCTGAGGTCAAGAGCGACATCGAGATCGCGCGTGCTGCCCGCAAGCGGCCGATCCAGGAGATTGGCGCCAAGCTCGGCATTGCTTCGGAACATCTGGAGCCGTACGGGCACGACAAGGCCAAGGTTTCGGCGGCCTTCATCAAGTCATTGGCGGGTCGGCCCGATGGCAAGCTGATCCTGGTGACTGCGATCAACCCGACGCCAGCCGGCGAAGGCAAGACCACGACCACGGTTGGCCTTGGCGACGGGCTCAACAAGATCGGCAAGAAGGCGGCCATCTGCCTGCGCGAACCATCGCTCGGGCCCTGCTTCGGCGTCAAGGGCGGCGCGGCGGGCGGCGGCTATGCCCAGGTCGTGCCGATGGAGGACATCAACCTCCACTTCACCGGCGACTTCCATGCCATCACCTCGGCGCACAACCTGCTCAGCGCCCTGATCGACAATCATCTCTATTACGGCAACGCGCTTGGCTTCGACACGCGCAAGGTCGCCTGGCGCCGGGTCATGGACATGAATGACCGATCGCTGCGCTCCATTGTGCTCGGCCTCGGCGACGGCGCCAACGGCATCCCGCGCGAGTCCGGTTTCGACATCACGGTGGCTTCCGAAGTCATGGCGATCCTGTGCCTGGCCACGGATCAGGCCGACCTGGAGCGCCGGATCGGCGACATCATCGTCGGTTACCGCCGCGACAAATCCGCCATTCGCGCCCGCGAGCTGAAGGCCGACGGCGCCATGACGGTGCTGCTGGCGCAAGCCATCCAGCCGAACCTGGTGCAGACGCTGGAGAACAATCCGGCCTTCATCCATGGCGGCCCGTTCGCCAATATCGCGCACGGCTGCAACTCGGTGCTGGCGACCACCACGGCCCTGAAGCTGGCCGATTACGTGGTGACGGAAGCCGGTTTTGGCGCGGACCTTGGCGCCGAGAAGTTCTTTGACATCAAGTGCCGAGCCGCTGGCCTGAAGCCTGCTGCTGCCGTCATCGTTGCGACCGTCCGCGCGCTGAAGATGCATGGTGGCGTCGCCAAGGACGCACTCGGCAAGGAGGACGTCGCGGCGCTGCAGAAGGGCTGCGCCAATCTCGGCCGCCACATCGAGAACGTGAAGAGCTTCGGCGTGCCGGTCGTCGTCGCCATCAACCGCTTCATCGCCGACACGGCCGCAGAACATGCCGCTGTCATGGCCTTCTGCAAGAGCCAAGGCGTCGACGCGGTGGTCTGCGAGCACTGGGCCAAGGGCTCGGCCGGCACCGAGGAACTGGCCCACAAGGTGGTGGCGCTGACCGACGGACCGTCCAACTTCAAACCGCTCTACCCAGCTGACATGGGCCTGTTTGACAAGATCAACACCATCGCCACCAAGATCTACCGCGCCGACAAGGCGACCGCCGACAAGAAGGTGCTCGACCAGCTCAAGGCGTGGGAAGATCTGGGCTTCGGCCACCTGCCGATCTGCATGGCCAAGACCCAGTACAGCTTCTCCACGGACGCCAACGCACGCGGTGCCCCGACCGGCCACATCGTGCCGATCCGCGAGGTCCGCCTGTCGGCCGGCGCCGGTTTCGTCGTCGCCATCGCCGGCGACATCATGACCATGCCCGGCCTGCCCAAGGTGCCAAGCGCCGAAGTCATCCGCTTCGACGACGACGGCCTGATCCAGGGGCTGTTCTAGGCGGTAACGCCGATTCGGCTGGCGGCCAGAGCAATCCCCATGACCCGTGCCCAGGCCAATCTGCTGCTGCTGGCCTGCGCCGCTATCTGGGGGTTCGGATTTCTGTTTCAGAAGTCCGCCATGGCGCATATCGGGCCGCTCCTGTTCATCGGCGCGCGCTGTCTGCTGGCGGCAGCCGTGCTGGTGCCGTTCGCCATTGCCGAGCATCGCCGCTCGAGCGTGGCAATCGAGCGGCGGCACTTCGTCATGAGCGGGCTGGCGGCAGCAGCCTTCCTGACGGGTGCCACCCTGCAGCAGATGGGCCTCAAGACGGCATCGGTGATGAACACCGGCTTTCTCACGGCATTGTATGTGGTGGCGACGCCGTTCATCAGCTTTGCGCTGATGCGGCGTCCCATCGCGCCGATCGTGTGGGTTGGGGTGATACTGTCGTTCGCGGGCACCTGGCTGCTTGGCGGCGGCTCGCTGGGCGGATTTGGTACCGGCGACATGCTGATCGCGGTGTGCTCGCTCTTCTGGGCACTGCAAGTGGTGCTCGTCGGCATCGCGGCGCCGCTCGGGCGGCCGATGCTGTTCACGACCATGCAGTTCATGGGCGTCGGCATAGTGGCTTTGCTCGGCGCGCTCCAACTGGAACCGGTCAGCATCGCCGGGTTGCAGGCGGCAGCGGTCGACATAGTGTTTGTCGGCATTCTGGCGAGCGCGTTGACCTTCACGGCGCTGTCCTACGCGCTGCGCTCCACAACACCGGCCGAGGCCAGCATCCTGATCTCGACCGAAGTGCTGTTCGCGGCGTTCGGCGCCTGGGTCGTGCTGGGCGAGACGCTGACGCCAGCCGCCAGCCTCGGAGCTATTGCCATCGTCGCAGCCAGCCTCATTGTGCAATGGCCGGGGCGCTCGAAACGGACCTGATGCGCAACAGTTCGGCACTTCACGCGTTGCCGGCGCCAGTGCGGCAAACCGGTGCCGCCTGCTTCGCCGATGCTCGACCTCGCGATCCCAACCGCTTACACCACGGCGGATGACTCGAATGCGGGAGTGCTGGGATGGCCTTGGCAGGTTTGACGGTGGCGCCGGAACTGCAGGCTTTTGTTGAAGGCGAGGTGCTGCCAGGCACGGCCGTCGCGTCACCTTTGTTCTGGCAAGGGCTGGCCTGGCTAGTCGCCGAGTTCGCGCCGCGCCATTACGCCGCGCTTGCGGAGCGCCAGCGGTTGCAGGCCGCTATCGACGACTGGTACCGGGCACGGCGTGGGCAGCCCCATGCTGCGGACGCGGCCGCAGCCTTTCTCACCGGTATTGGCTATCTTGTGCCGGAGGGACCGGATTTCTGCATCAGCACCGCCAACACGGATGATGAGATCGCGCGCCTCGCCGGGCCGCAGCTGGTCGTGCCGGTGCTCAACGCCCGCTACGCGCTGAGCGCCGCCAACGCCCGCTGGGGGTCGCTGTATGACGCGCTGTACGGCACCGACGCGATCGGGCCGCCGGCGGCTGCGGGTGCGTTCGATACGACCAAGGGCAAGGCAGTGGTGACGCACGCGCGCGGCCTGCTGGATGCGATCGTGCCGCTTGCGGCAGGTTCGCATCGCGACGTGACCACCTACAGCATCGAGCGCAGCGGCTTGCGCGTCGGATTGGCAAGCGGCGCGACCACGACCCTGGCCACGCCAGGCCAGTTCGCAGCCTATTGCGGCACCGCCGATGCACCCACAGCACTGTTGCTCAAGCATCATGGCCTGCACCTGGAGATCGTCATCGACCGCACGCATCCGATCGGCCGCGACGATCCGGCTGGCATTGCTGACGTAATCGTGGAAAGCGCCCTGTCGACGATTATGGACCTTGAGGATTCTATTGCTGCGGTCGACGCCGCCGACAAGGTGGCGGCCTATCGCAACTGGCTTGGGCTGATGCGCGGCGATCTGACGGAACGGGTCGCCAAGGGCGGGCGCACGATCACGCGCGCACTCAATCCGGACCGCACTTACACAGCTCCGGACGGAGCCACGCTGACGCTGCACGGCCGCGCGCTCCTGCTGGTGCGCAATGTCGGGCACCTGATGACCACCGATGCCGTGCTGGATCGCGAGGGCCATCCGATCCCCGAAGGCATTCTCGACGCGCTGCTCACCAGTGCCGCCGCATTGCATGACATTGCGTCCCGGCAAAACAGCCGGGCAGGGTCGATCTACATCGTCAAGCCAAAGATGCATGGGCCAGCCGAAGTGGCACTGGCGGGCGATCTGTTCGGCGGTGTCGAGCGGGTGCTTGGATTGGCCGACAATACCATCAAGATCGGCATCATGGACGAGGAACGGCGCACCTCAGTCAACCTCAAGGAGTGCATCCGCACCGTGCAGTCGCGTGTGTTCTTCATCAACACCGGCTTCCTCGATCGCACCGGCGACGAAATCCATACGGCGATGGAAGCCGGGCCAGTGGTGCGCAAGGCGGCGATCCGCTCGACTGGCTGGATCAGAGCCTATGAGGAGCGCAACGTCGCGATCGGGTTGGCTTGCGGATTGCCGGGCAAGGCGCAGATCGGCAAGGGCATGTGGGCAATGCCCGACCGTATGGCCGACATGCTGGCGCAGAAGATCGGGCATCCGCAATCGGGCGCCAGCACCGCCTGGGTGCCCTCGCCAACCGGCGCAACCTTGCATGCGCTGCACTATCATCAGGTCGATGTCGCGGCGCGGCAGGTGGAATTGGCTGGAGCCGCGCCGGCCACGCTGGCCCAATTACTGATGCCGCCTCTGGCCAGCGACACGAATTGGCCACCAGCGGATGTGCAGCAGGAGCTGGACAACAACGCGCAAGGCATCCTCGGCTATGTCGTGCGCTGGGTCGATCAGGGCATCGGTTGCTCCAAGGTTCCCGACATCCACGACGTCGGCCTGATGGAAGACCGCGCCACCTTGCGCATTTCCGCTCAGCACATGGCCAATTGGCTGCATCATGGCATCGTCACAGAAGCCCAGTTGCGGGCGACAATGGAGCGGATGGCCGCTGTCGTCGACCGGCAGAACGCTGGCGATCCAGCCTACCAGCCGATGGCCCCGGATTTCGCCGGCAACATCGCCTTTGCAGCCGCGCTCGACCTGGTGCTCAACGGCCGTGCCCAGCCAAGCGGCTACACCGAACCGATCCTGCATGCCGCCCGCCAACGTGTGAAGGCGTGGGCCGGGTAACCGTCCCACATTCGCGATAGGGAAGATCATTGCTGATCTCCCGGTCCGCGATTGAACTGTCACGCCACCGCGGCGCCGATGGAGATCCCCAAGTCGCGGATCTTCTTCCTTAAGGTGTTGCGGTTGATGCCGAGCAGGTCGGCGCATTTCAGCTGGTTGCCACGCGTCGCGATCAGGCTGGCGCGGATCATCGGCGCTTCCACCTCGGCCAGCATGCGGTCGTAGAGGCCCGGCGGCGGCAGAGTGGTCTTGTGCTCGGCGAAATAGCGGTTGAGCCACTTCTCCACCGCCTCGCCCAGGGCCTCGGGGGCGGCGCCGCCAAGTGGCATAGCCGGCGTCTGCGTCACCGCCCGGAGCTCGTCATCGACCAGGTCAGCAGTGATCACATCCTGAGCATGCAGCGCTGCCAGTCGCTTCACCAGGTTTTCCAGCTCGCGCACATTGCCGGGCCAGTCGTAACGCGCCAGCCGCTCATAAGCGGGGCGATCAAGACTGCGCGCCGGCAGCCCCTCCTTGATGGCTTGCCTGAGGAAGTGCCGTGCTAGGTCGGGGACATCCTCAAGCCGCTCGCGCAACGGCGGCAGGCGCAACGGGACAACGTTCAGCCGGTAGAACAAATCCTCGCGGAACAGCCCATGCGCGATCTGGTTGCGCAGCTCGCGATGCGTGGCAGCGACGATGCGGACATTGGTGCGGATCGGTACGCGGCCACCAACACTGGTGTATTCGCCCTCCTGCAGCACGCGCAGCAATCGCGTCTGCGCTTCAATCGGCATGTCGCCGATCTCGTCGAGAAACAGCGTGCCGCCCTCGGCCTGCTCGAAGCGGCCAATGCTGCGGGCCTGGGCGCCGGTGAACGCGCCTTTCTCGTGCCCGAACAGTTCGGACTCGATCAGCTCACGCGGGATCGCCGCCATGTTGATGGCGACGAATGGCCCGGCGCGGCGCTTGCTGAACATATGCAGCGCCCGCGCTACGCGCTCCTTGCCGGTACCGGATTCGCCGGTGATCATCACGGTCAGGTCGGTCTGCGTCAGCCGCGCCAGGGTGCGGTAGATGTCCTGCATCGCCGGCGAGCGGCCAATCAGCGGCGTCTCGCTGTCATCCTCAGCGTCGGCGCTGGGATGGCTCTTGGCCGGCTCCTTGCCTTGCGCCAGGGCCCGCTCGACCACCGCCAGCAGATGGTTCAGGTCAAACGGCTTGGGCAGGTAATCGTAGGCGCCGCGTTCAGTCGCGGTGACGGCAGTCAGGAAGGTGTTCTGCGCGCTCATGACGATCACGGGTAGCGAAGGCCGAAGCTTGCGCATGCGCGGCAAGAGGTCGAAGGCACTCTCGTCGGGCATCACGACGTCGGTGATCACCAAATCACCTTCGCCCGCCGCCACCCAGCGCCACAGCGTCGCGGCATTGGAGCAAACGCGCGGCACGTAGCCAGCGCGCGCCAAAGCCTGGTTGAGCACCATGCGGATGGCAGCGTCATCGTCGGCGACCAGGATGTTGCCCTTGGGCATTGGCGGGTCCTTGGGTTCGGGGTAGGCTGGGCTGGGCTCTTGCGAAGCCCGGCATCTGCGGGTCAGCGGCGCCATTCTGGGCTTCGCAAGTGCTCAGCCCAGCCTACTGCCTCCGCTCAACGGCAACGGGGAAGAACATGCGGAAGACGGTATGGCCGCGCTCGCGCTCGACACGGATGACGCCGCCATGCTCGGCGATGACGGAGGCAACCAGCGGCAGGCCAAGGCCGCTACCGGTTGGCTTGGTCGTCACAAATGGTTCAAACAGCATTGGCCGCACGCTTTCCGGGATGCCGGGACCGTTGTCCTCCACGGTCACCATCAAGGGCAGGCTGCTGGCGCCACCGGGCCGCGCCATGCGCATCGCCGGACGGAAAGCGGTGCGCAGCACAATCCGGCCGTCGCGCCGGCCCTCGGGTCCGCCCGCCGCCTGTGGCAGCGCGATCGCCTCGGCGGCATTCTTGACTAGGTTGAGCAGTGCCTGCACCAGCCGGTCGCGGTGGCCATTCAGCAGCGGCAGCGACGGGTCGTAGTCTTCCACCAGGGTGATGCCCTTGGCAAAGCCCGACTGCGCCAGCTGCTTCACATGATCGAGCACGCTATGGATGTTAACCGCCTCGAGCGAGGGCGGGCCGGCATCGCCGATTGCCGCCATGCGGTCAACCAGCGCCACGATCCGGTCGGTCTCATCGCAGATCATCGTCGTCAGCTGGCGGCCATCGCCATCGACATCGGCGGAGAGCAATTGCGCGGCGCCGCGGATGCCCGATAGCGGGTTCTTGATCTCATGCGCCAACATGGCGGCGAGGCCCGTGACGGTGCGCGCTGAACTGCGGTGGCTGAGCTGGCGCTCGATCATGTTGGCCATGGTCCGCTGCACCAGCAGCACGATGATGGTGCCACCGGGCGCTGCCCTGGCGAACACGTCCACATGCGGGTGATTGCCAGAGCGGGGGCCGGATAAATCCAGCGCATATTCGT
Source organism: Hyphomicrobiaceae bacterium (assembly GCA_031402115.1). Classification (GTDB taxonomy): domain Bacteria; phylum Pseudomonadota; class Alphaproteobacteria; order Rhizobiales; family Hyphomicrobiaceae; genus JANNSA01. The sequence continues at coordinate 10,866 of JANNSA010000431.1, forward strand.
TGACCGAGACACCCGTCTTGCGTACCTTTTCGACCAGTCCAATGATCGGATGATCAACGGCAAACAGATCAATCAGGCGATAACGGGCGAGCGTCGCGGCACTGTGCCCAAAAAACGTCTCGGCTTCCGAACTGGCCGCGGTGATGTGGTCATCGGCGCCGATCACCAGCAAGGGCTGCGGCAGGTGGTCGAGCAGCGTGCCCGGGACATCGAGCAAGGCGCCGGACGTGGTCATGCCGCTTGCTCGCTTCGGCGATCAGCGAGTGCGCCCGCCAGCGCCTGCAATTCAGCGCGCACCGCCGCCAGATTGTCGTTCTCGCACAGCCGCTTGCGCCAGGCTTTCATGGCGTCGCCGGCGCCGAACAAGTCTTCCAGATACCAGCCGAAATGTTTGCGCATAGTGCGCGCACCCAGTTCGGTGCCGTAGTGCGACAGCATCGCTTCGAAGTGCACAGACATGGTAGCGAGTTTGACGCCAAGCGGCGGATCGCCGGGATCGCGCCCCTCGAGCGCTGCGGCGATGCGGCCCGGCAGCCACGGCCGGCCATAAGCACCACGGCCGATCATCACCCCGTCGGCGCCGGACTGTGCGAGCGCGGCGCGCGCATCCGCCAGTGACAGGATATCACCGTTGACGATCACCGGGATGCGCACCGCCTGCTTGACGCGGGCGACGAACGCCCAGTTGGCGCGGTCCTTGAAGAACTGATTGCGGGTGCGGCCATGCACCGTCACCAGCCGGACGCCAGCCGCCTCGGCGCGCGCCGCCAGTTCCGGCGCGTTCAGGCAATCAAAATCCCAGCCCATGCGCATCTTCAACGTTACGGGCACTTTGACGGCGGCAACCACGGCTTCAACCAGGGTCAAGGCGTGATCGAGATCGCGCATTAGCGCTGAACCTGACATGCCATTGGTCACCATCTTGGACGGACAGCCCATGTTGATGTCGACGACATCGGCGCCCTCAGCCTCGGCGATGCGCGCGCCCTCACGCATCCAACGCGCTTCGCGGCCGGCGAGTTGTACGACGAACGGCGCGTGGTCCGGGCGTTTGAGCTTGCGCACGACATCGGCGCGCGCCAGCGCCAGTGGCTCGCTGGCAACCATCTCGGTAACCACTAGGCCGGCGCCAAACTCCGTCGCCAGCCGCCGGAAGGGCAAGTCTGAGACGCCCGACATTGGCGCCAGCAGAACCGGGTTCGCGAGCGTCACAGGGCCGATGGCGAGGGGCATTGCCGGAGCGGGAGTGGCGGTCAAGGGGGATGTCCATTGCTCAATTACTAGCCACGCTTATCGCGTGCCTAGAAAATACGCAATGGCGCGATCGCAACGCCGCATTGTAGGGCGGATTCGGCCTCTAGCCGCAATCCGCCCAATACCGGGGGGCGCGCGTGGCAACCCTTGCGGTGGCCCATTCACGCGCCGTGCCGTGGACCCGCGGATTACGGCCAGGGGCCCAATCCGCCCGACGAACTCTACAGAGCGGCGCGTCAGTCCATTTCGTGACTGAAGCCGCGGGTCTTTGGCCGGTCGATCGCGCCGATCGCGCACAGTTTGTCGATGACGCTGTCGCGGTCGTAGGGCTTGATCAGATAGTCGTTGGCGCCGGCTTGGAACGCCTTGGTTATATCCTCGGGGTCGTTCTCGGTCGTACAGTAGATGACGAACGGCCGGTCACCGCCGGGCTGCCGACGCAACAGATAGAGGAAGTCAACGGCGCTCATTTGCGGCATCTGCCAGTCGAGCATGATCAAATCGGGCATCGCGCTCCGGCAACGCTCCAGCGCTTCTGGCCCACTCTCGGCCTCGGTGGAGGTGACATGCACTTCCTCGAGAATGTGATGCGCGACTTTGCGGATGATATCGGAATCATCTACCACCAAACAATGCCGCATGCTGAATAACCCTCCGCTGATGCTGCTCCGTTTGTGGCGCGGCAGAGTTAAAGAACGGTAAACGGGGGAGCCGGCGAGTTCGCTTGTGTCTTGCTCAAACGCGCATAGGCGCCGCCCAAGGCGAGCAGGTCATGGTGCGTGCCCTGCTCGATGACGACGCCGTCTTCCAGCACACAGATCAGGTCGGCGTTCTGCACGGTCGACAAGCGGTGCGCGATCACCAAAGTCGTGCGGCCACGCGCGAAGCGCGCCAATGCGTCCTGGACGAGTTGCTCGGAGTGCGTATCGAGTGCGCTGGTCGCTTCATCGAGCAGCAGGATCGGAGCGTCCTTCAGGATCGCCCGCGCCAGGGCCAGCCGTTGGCGCTGGCCGCCCGATAGCAGCATGCCGCGATCGCCGATGACCGTGTCAAAGCGGGCGGGCAGCGCCTCCACGAATTCCAGCGCCGCCGCAGCGTCCGCTGCCTTCCAGATGTCAGCGTCGGAAGCGCCCAGGCGGCCGAGTGCGATGTTGGCACGCACCGTATCGTTGAACAGGGTGACGTCCTGGCTGACGATGGCGACGGCATCGCGCAACGAAGCGAGCGTGACGGTGCGGATATCCTGGCCATCAATTTCAATCTGGCCAGCTTGTGGTTCGAACAGGCGCGGCACGAGATTGAGAATGGTGGTCTTGCCCGCCCCCGAGCGGCCGACAAACGCCACTGTCGAGCCACCGGCGACGGTGAGGTTCAGATTGCGGATCGCCGCTGCCTTGTCGTCATAGGCGAATGACACGCCCTTGAAGGCGATGTGGCGTGCCGTCAGAGCCAGCGGTTTGGCATCGGGCGCGTCGACGATGCCGGGTGGCTCGTCAAGCAACTCGTAAATGCGTGACAGCGCGGCTAGGCCTTCCTGCAATTTAGGCATCAGGCCGCCGAAGCCGCGGATCGGTTGCGCCGCCAGGATCAGCGCCGTGATGAAGCCCATGAACGAGCCGATGGAACTGACGCCGGTGGAAATGCGGTAGCCGACAAACGCCGTGACGCCGGCCAGCGCCAGACCGCCTAAAATCTCCAGCAGCGGATCAATGCTGCCCTTGGCGCGCACTGCCTTCATGCGCAGTTTGTAGATTTCCTCAAAACTCTGATTGGTGCGTTCGGCCGCGTATTCTTCCAGCCGGAACGTCTTGATCAACCGCGCGCCCGATAGGCTCTCGGTCAACTGTGAGGTCATCTCGGCCAGCTCTACCTGGGTGCGTTTGGCGACTTTGCGCAGGCGCTCGCTGATGGTCATGATCGGCAAGGCGGCGATTGGATAGACCACCAGCACGATCAGCGTCAGCTGCCAATCCGTGTAGGCCATCCACGCCACCGAGGCGACCACCATCAGCACGTCGCGTACGGATGTGGTCACTAGAGCCTGCGTCGCCGTCTGCAGCGCCGCCACGTCATTGGTCAGCCGCGATACGAGATGGCCGGGCGTGTCGCGAGCGATGCGGGCGTAGTCGGCTTTCAGCATGTGCGCGAAGCAGGCGCGCTGCACATCAACCGAGACCCGGAGCACGGTTTTGTTGGTCGCGACAGTCTGCAAGTAAAGCAACACGCTGCGGACATTGGTGACGATGACGATAAAGCCAACAACCCACCACAGCGAGGTGTAATTGGTTGGCGCTGCCGCTTGCCCGGCCGGCGGCACCATGGCGTCGAAGCTCTCTTTGACGATCTGGCTGTAGGCACCTGTCGCCGCCGCCAGTAACGCCATCAGCAGGAAGGCGACGCCGAGTTCGCCGGCGCGCGGACGCAGCCACTCACGCCAGAAGCGCCGCAACAGCGTGCTGCTGCGCTCGTCAAGTTGCAGTGACTTGGTGGGGCTCGGGGACTTGGGCGGTACCGGCTCGGTCAAGACTCACCCGGTCCTGTCGATATCGCCGCCGGTTACCACATCTTCGGCATCGGCGACCGGCGTTTCGCCAACTTCCAGCAGCCGGTGCACATGGACGATGAAATAGCGCATGTGGGCGTTGTCGACAGTCCGCTGCGCCGCACCTTTCCAGGCCGTGAAGGCGGTGGCGTAGTTTGGAAACATGCCAACCATGTCGAGATTGGCCGTGTCGCGGAAGTCGTGGCCGCCGAGCTTGGTCAGCTCGCCGCCAAACACCAGATGCAGCAATTGCTTGTCTGACCCGGCCTTTGACTTCGACTTAGACTGGCTTGGCGCCTTGGCCATCGTGATCTCCTCGCCATCGCCGGCTTGCTGCCCTGGCTGTCTGCCTGAATCGGCCGCCTGCTTCAAGCATCGCGGTTCCCAAAGGAAAAAGAGCCGGCACTCGCTTTGGGCGAGGCCGGCTCAGGGGCAGATCCGGATGGGGTCGGGGTTGGCAGGGTAGAACCGGATCTGGGGAACCAAATACTAGGGCGCGTGGCAGCTACTTACTGACCCGTGCAAGAGACTGACTGGCTGAGGCGAGCGGCGCTTCACGGTCAACCGGCTCCAGCGCCATCCAGACCTTGGGGTCGAACGTCGACTGCCGCTTGACGAAGCTGTAGGGACTTGCCTGCCAGGCGACGATCGCGTCCTGGCGGTTGTCGAGAATGAAGTCGCCGGACTTGGTGGTCACCGTCAATACAGCATGGCCTTGGCCGGCTTCGTCGCGCACCACAGTGATCAGCAGTGCACCCTTTGACCAGCCGCGCTCGACCAGCAGCGCCTGCTTCAGCAAGCCGTAATCTTCGCAATCACCGAAACGTTTTGGCAGAGTCCAGTATTCGCTGACGCCGTATTGCTCCTGATCCGAGACCGGTTTGACAGTGCGGTTGGCGATGGCGTTGACTTCCAGCAGGTCACGCCAGCGCTTGGCGTCGAGCGCGCTGCGCTGGGTTGGCCGAGCCGACTTGCTGCACACCGCGCTGCTGCGGTTGCACAATTCGTTGAACCCGTTTGGCGCGCCCGAATGACCGTAGACGCGCATGAACGTGGCGGCGGGTGGTACCGCTGGAGCACCGCCTAGGGCGGCAGTCGAAACGGTGGCCGCCAGGGCAACACTGACCCAGCACGCAACCGATCGAACACGATCACAAGCAAACCCGATGGTGTACTGCATACTCATCCCCTCGGCACACGCCGATTACTCAGACACGGAAAGCTTACGAACCGGATAATGGTGAACGGACAATTCGATGTGTTTGCAGTGGTTTGACGCCGCCACTCAGGACGTGAAGGGGCGCTTCAGGGCGATCGGGTTCTGGATGTCGAGGAACTGCAGGCCAATGCCCTGTTCGTGGTGGCGCATCACCTTGGCGCGCAGGCGCCCAAGCAATACTTCCATGCCAACCGGTGGCAGGAAGGCGGCGGAAACCGAGGCGCCGCTGATGGAGACATCGAGGATCTGGCAGGCGATCTGCTGACCATTGGACAGCACCAGGAAACTCTCCGCCTGGGTTGGCAGAACGCGCTCGTGACGACGGGCTTCAGGAATGCCCAAGGCCTTGCGGTTGGCGAGCCATGTCAACTGCGCGGCGAGCTTTTCCCGGCGGTGCGCTGTCGCTTGGATCTGCATGGCGAAACCGCCGTGAATCAAACGGTTGACGGCGCCGTCGATGCGGCCGATTTCCTCGAAATAGGCGACCATGTGTTCGCCGGCGCGCACTTCTTGCGCCGTTTCCATGGCAGCGCCGCCGATGGAAATGTCGATCAACTTGCACGGGTATTCGGCCTTGTCGGCACGCATGAAGCGGCCGAGGCAATGGATGGCGATGCGCTTGTGGCGGCGGCGATCCGGCTCGATCCGGGCATAGCCCTCTAGGCTGCCGGCTAGGCCCGTCAGCGACGCCGGTTCACCGTCCAGATATTGCATTGACATGACTACGCCCTCGCTCACGGCAACAAGACTACGGGTCAACGGGGTGTCCGATGCAACCGCCTACGCAATCCCGACTATGGCCATCGCATCCCTAACAAAGCGCTAAACGCGCCGGGCTGTTTGTATCGGATCGAGACGGCAATGGAGCTTGCGGGAGCCTTGGCTTGGCGATGCCAGGGGGCCCTTACAGCTGCGAATTGCTGCTCTAGATTTCCAGCAAACTGGCCCCTATGGTCGGCGCGAATTCATCCGGAACAGGCGAAGAGGAACTGGCCATGGCGGCAGTCGCAGAACTTACCCATTTCATCGGCGGCAGCCATGTCAAGGGCACGTCAGGCCGCTTCGGCGATGTCTACTGGCCGATGACGGGGGAAGTGATGGGCCGGGTGCCGCTCGCCAGCAAAGCGGAGGTGCGCGCGGCGATTGTCAACGCAGCGACTGCGCAAGTGAAGTGGGCGGCCGAAAACCCGCAGCGCCGCGCCCGCGTCATGGCGAAGTTCGTGACACTCCTGAACCGCGACATGGATAAGCTCGCCGACACTTTGGCGTGCGAGCACGGCAAGACGATTCCTGATGCCAAGGGCGACATTCAGCGCGGACTGGAAGTCGTCGAATTCGCAACCGGCATCCCGCATTTGATGAAGGGCGAATTCACCGACGGCGCCGGCCCCGGCATCGACATGTACTCGCTGCGCCAGCCGCTTGGCGTCGTCGCTGGCATCACGCCATTCAACTTCCCAGCGATGATCCCGATGTGGAAGTTTGCCCCCGCCATCGCCTGTGGCAACGCCTTCATCCTGAAGCCATCCGAGCGTGATCCCTCGGTGCCGGTGATGCTTGCCGAGCTGATGCTCGAAGCCGGCCTGCCGCCGGGCATCCTCAACGTCGTCAACGGCGACAAGGAAGCCGTCGACGCAATCCTCGACGACGACATCATCCAGGCCGTCGGCTTCGTTGGTTCCACTCCCATTGCTCAATACGTTTATTCCCGCGCCACCGCGACGGGCAAGCGCGCGGCCTGCTTCGGCGGCGCCAAGAACCACATGGTGATCATGCCGGATGCTGACATGAACCAGGTCGTCGACGCGCTGATCGGCGCCGCCTATGGCGCGGCTGGCGAGCGCTGCATGGCGATTTCCGTTGCCGTGCCGGTCGGCAAGAAGACCGCTGACCTCTTGATCGAGAAGCTGATCCCGCGCGTCGAAAGCTTGAAAATTGGCCTGTCGACCGACCCGTCAGCGGATTTCGGCCCGCTGATCACGCAAGTGCACCTCGACAAGGTCAAGAGCTATGTCGACACCGGCGTCAAGGAAGGCGCCAAGCTGGTTGTCGACGGCCGCAGCTTCAAGATGCAGGGCTACGAGAAGGGCTTCTACATGGGCGGTTGTCTGTTCGACAACGTCACCGCCAAT
>JANNSA010000432.1:0-5063 GCA_031402115.1 Hyphomicrobiaceae bacterium
GCAGTTCGCCGGCAGCGCCGACCCCCTGCACCGATGGCGAGCGTATCTATGTCTATTTCGGTTCGTTCGGAGTTCTAGCCTATGATTTCGCGGGTAATGAGCTCTGGCAGCGGCCGTTTGAGCGGTTGCCGATTGAATACGGAACCGCTTCGTCACCCATCCTCGCCGGGGGAAAGCTGATTCTCCAGCGCGACGGCAACAGTGCCAACGCTCAACTGATCGCTCTCGATCCGGCGTCGGGTAAGACCGTGTGGGAAATCGCACGTCCGCTTTCCGGCGCCTGTTATGCGACCCCTATGATCTGGCAGCACGATGGCATCGAAGAATTGATGGTTCAAAGTAAAGGCCGAGTTTCTGCATATGGCCTGGATGGCAGTGGACCGCACTGGTGGGTGCGAGGTTGGGGTTTCACGGCGGTGACGACTCCGGTGGCGGGTGATGGTGTCCTGCTGGTCGGGGGAAGCGGTTCCGGCGATCCTACCGAGCCGCCCGATCCGTTGCTTAACTGGGAGAAACTTCTAAAAGAATATGACGCCGACCAGGATGCCAGTCTGGCCATTGAAGAAGTTCCCAAGTCCCTCGTCTGGCATATCCGCAAAGAGATCCCCCAGGAAGTTGCCGGCAACTCGTTTGCACTTCGCTTTCTCCTGGGGAATTTTATGGATCGAAATAAGGACAAGAAGGTGACGAAAGAGGAATGGGATGCCATGGCAGCGTTTACCTCGGATAAGTTCAATGCCGACCGCTTAGTAGCCATTCGCCCCGGCGGGAAAGAAGACAGTACCGAGTCGCACGTCTTATGGGAGACAACGCGGGGGTTATCCGAAATGCCGTCCGCTCTGTATTACCGCGGCCGCGTGCATCTGATTCGGGACGGCGGATTGTGGACGGTGATCGATGCGAAATCAGGCAATCGATACGTCGACCGCAAACGGCTGGGTATTGCCGGACAGGCAGTGGCGTCTCCATCGCCGCGAATAGCTACATCTACATTGTGAGCGAACCGGGAACCGTTGCCGTGTTACGCGCAGGCGATTCTGTCGATATTGCAGCAATCAACCAATTGGGAGAAAGCGTCCGATGTACGCCGGCCATCGCAAACCACTCTCTGTACGTCAGAAGTAAAGGGCATCTCTGGGCATTCCGGGAACCTCAACCTGCCAAGCCTTGAAAAGGTCGCCTCGACCGCGAACGTGGCGTGTCATTTACCCGTCAGATCTCGGACAGCCTCGTTTGAGGAACGTTTTCTGCCGTGGCCCGACGGAGCAGCTAAGCCGCTGGTTCGCTTCTCGCGCAAACCGCTGAAGGCGGACACGCGGAGGCTGCTACTGCGCTCCCTGAACGTTTGGCGGAAGTGCTTGCATCAGGGCCACGGCGGCAAAACCGGTCGCAGCGGCACTGATCCATTGATCGTGCCCGTGAGGAAAGCCGCTCTCAAAATACGGCTGGAACGCAAACGAACGGGTTTTGACATGCCACGAGCCGTCGGCGTGCTGCGTCCGCAGCAGATACGCCACGCCCCGCTGATACGCCTGATCTGTTGATGCAAGCCCGCCGGCGGCGGAGAGGCCATAAAGGGCGAGCCCCGTCGCATAGGCATCGCTGTCCAGTCCCGGCTGTTCCGACCAGCCTCCGTCCTTGTTCTGCGATTTCAGAAGCGAATTGACCTCCGCCTTGACCTGTGCCGCATCGCGTCCGACCCAGGCCAGTCCGAGCAGGCGAAATGCGTGATCGGATGTCGCTGCCGGTTGGGCCGCGGCAAGCCACTCCGCCCCGCGCTCGATTTGCTTTTCATATTTCGCCTTGAGACCAGGCAGTCCGTAGAGCTGCATCGCCCGGATCGCCAGCGCTGTGGCGCTAATCCGCGAATACTCCAGCGGCGGTCGGTGCGAAAAGGCGGTCCATGATCCGTCCAACTGCTGCCGGCCGGCCAGCTCGATGATCATTCCGTCAGTGATTTCGTCCGGTGGATAATTCTCAGCCCCCAGGCCCACGGCGAAGTAGCCGACGGTAGGCGCGCTCCCTCCCGGATGATCGCTCCGTTCGAGGAAACGCTCGCGCGTCGTCTTGATGAACTGGGCCGTGACGTGTATCTGTTCGCGCGCCGTCTTCTCATCCACCTTCACGCCGCGTTTGCGAGCTTCGGCCACCGCCAGCGACGTCACTGACTGCTGGTGACAGGCAACGCAGCCCGATTTAACAAAGAAGGTTGGCCCGCACTTTTGCAACAGCTCCAGACTCTTCTCCGCCGCCGTTCGAATCCGCTCCTCGCTAACAACTTCCTGCTCCTGCCCCCTGACCACTGACTCCTGCCCCCTGACGCCCGGTTTCCCTTCCAGCAGCTCAACCACCGCCGAACTGCCCCTTCTCTTCGCCAAACTTAGCGCCGTCTCCCCATCGTCGGATCCCTTGGCCTTCGGATCGGCGCCCTTCGCCAACAAAAGCCGAACGATTTCCAGATCAGCGACCTCACAATACGCCGCCCACATCAGCGGCGTGTATTCGGAAAGCGGCGAAGGCGTGTTGGGATTCGCTCCACGTTCCATCAGCAATCGGACCGCCGCCAACGATCCCCGCCGTGCGGCCGTGGAAAGGGCAAAATCGAGGTGCGGTTGAACCTTACCAGCGCCGTGATCCAGCAGGCAGGCCAACGTTTCCCGGTTGCCTTCCTCCGCAGCCCAGATCAGAGGCGATTGGCCAGGCCATGAAGCACCAGCCGTCACATCGGCCCCCGCCTCGATCAACGCCTTCACCATTTCGACATCGCCCCGCTTGCTGGCGCTCGTCAGGCACGTCTCTCCAAATTTGTCCTGATCGTTGATCTTCGCGCCTTGGGCCAAAAGCAGCCGCACGGTTTTTACATTTCCAGGAAACGCGGCTGCAATCAAAAGCGGCGTTCGCCCAATATTCGATTTCGCGTCCAACTTGGCCCCGCGCGCCAGCAGCAGCTCCACCTTGTCGAAATCGCCCGCCGCCAGCATGAGGGCCGTGGCCCCGTCGCGGCTGGCAAAATTCACGTCCGCTCCGTGCGCGAGCAGGAGCTTGACCATCGCGGCATCGGAATAGACTCCGGCGTGCATCAGCGGCGTCTGGCCGTAGCGGTCAAGTGCGTCAACAAGTTCCTTGTCGCTGCTGAGCAGTTCGGCAGCGATTTTGTGGTTCCCCTCGCGAATCGCCGCCACGAGCGCCCTAACCTTGGCATTTTCGGCTGAGCCCGCCCCATCGCTCGCTAAGGCCAAGCCATCGGGCCACTGTGCCCCCTGATCGATCCATGACTTCAACACTTGAATCGTCGCCTCCGGCAGCCCCAGCTTCTCACCGGGCGGAAACGGAAACGTCGGCGGCATGATCAGGCCGAGCTTCGCATCAACCAGACGCCGAATGAGCAAGCTTTCTGCGCTTTTTCCCGCTTTAACAAGGTCAGGATCGGCTTCATCGCCCAATACGAACCGCCGTTGATCGAGCCGCAGATCGGCCATCTGCATATCCGGTCCGTGGCAATCGACGCACTGCTGCTGAAGGACCGGCGCGACATCCCTTTTGAAATCGACTCTGGACGCCGCGTCCTGAGCTGAGCTCCCGCGAGGCGCCGTGGCCGCCACAATCGCGATGCCGACACAGAGAATCCCCCACAAACCACGAGAGAGACAAATCATAGAACAGCCCACGCGCTTGCACGTCCCTGTTTGGCACGAAATCCACGGCCGTCATCATACGACCACGTCGTAAGCCGCAACAGCCCGTTGCGGACAATAGAACTTCGAGCCTACCTAAGTGCTGCAGGTCGATGTGACCGAAGCGTTTTAGGAGAACGTTCAGAGGAGTGCGCGACTCCTCAATGCGTGGCCGAACGGCAAAGGTCACCCGCGGCGGCCGCCAGTGAGACGTTAAACCCTGGAAAAACGGAAGGCGATGCCGGCGGGTGCAGCAACTGGTTCGGCCGTGCTTTCTCGGTATGGTTACGGCTGGATCGCTTTCAAGAATCGATCGGAGTCCGAGACCCAGCCAAGCGCCAACTCGGCGGTTAGGAGCGATGCGTCGTGATTGTCGCGTGGCAAACCATGCCCAATTGGCTCGCTCATGCAGTCCGCCAATAACACACAGAGGTAGTCCCGGAACATCGCGTCCCGGACGGTCGAATCCACGCACACACTGGTCGTACAACCCGTGATGACCAGGTGTTTCACCCCCAGCTTCATGAGCCGCGCGTCCAAATCGGTCTCGTAGAAGCCGCTGAACCGCGTCTTGTAAATAACCTCGTCGCCTGCCTCCGGCTTGAGTTCTGGGACGATGTCCGTGTTCCAGGTGTCGCGGACGAGGATTCGACTTTCGATGCCGTTGGGAGCGGTGACTTTCTCTCCGACGCGGAACCGCAGGTGCCGCACGCGGTTCACGGAATCCGGTGCGCCCAGGTCGGAGAGGTCAGGCTTGTACCCCATCTTGAGATAGATGATCTTGACGCCCGCCTTGCGGGCCGCGGCAAGTACCTTGGCTGTTGGGCCGACGGCCTTCTGTATTCCAGAGATATCGATTCCGGCGCGGTCCAACATGCCGCCCTTCGCACCGAAATCGTTCTGCATATCCACCACGATCACGGCGGTCTTCGCGGTGTCGAAGGCGAATGCTTCGGGCTTGGCGTTGAGGTTGATAACTTGCTCCTTCACTTTCGCCGACTGGCCCTCGGGGATCCGCCCCGGTTCGTCCGCAGCCGTGACGGCAGCCGCCGGAATCGCGGCTATCGCCGCACACAGAAACTCGCGTCGCTCCACGAAATCACCTCCCGTGACTGGTCCTCCGACGAACTACTGACTAGACCGCAAAAGTGCGGCGGCAATTACCTAAGACTAACCGTCAAGCTTGCGTAAATCAATCAAAGTGCCGTGCCCATCTGGATGCCATAAATTCTTGCGCTCGTTGGACCGACACGCCGAGAGCGACTGGGACTTCAGCGTTGCGCGCGTCGGTGATACCGACCGAGAGCAATTGAGCTGGAACCATTGGCAGCATCGGTCACATCGACCGAGCTGGCAATCAGCGCTCTCGCTTCAAAGCTGAGTGTGTCA
>JANNSA010000433.1:0-11381 GCA_031402115.1 Hyphomicrobiaceae bacterium
CGAGGCGCAAGATCACGGCTCCTATGAGGTGATCGTGGTCGAAGATGGCGATGGCACCGGAGCTACTGCCGCCAGTCGGCTGAAGGATGACCGGATCCGTTGCCTGGCGACCGGCGGCCTCGGTCAGGTGCCGGCCCGCAATCTTGGCATCGCTGCCGCGACCGGACGCTGGATCACTTTCCTCGATGATGACGACCGGTGGGCGGACCGCCAGCATCTCGCGGCTTTCGAAACTGCGCTGCGCCGCGCCGACGGTCTGGCGCATGGCTCCGGGCGGATTGTGCTGGAAACGGACAGTGCCCGGCTGATCGAGGCTTTCGACTTCTCATCCGTGGCCAGCGCGCGCTCACTGCGGCGCGACAACACTCTGTTGGTATCAAGCCTGGCGTTTCCGCGTTCTTACGCCGCCGCTTTTGGAGCCTTCGATGCGACGTTGCCCTATTATTGGGATTGGGACTGGTATCTGCGCCTGACCGCCGCAGGCGTGCCGCTGCTCAAAGTGCCGGCGTCCGGTGCCCGGATCAGTGCGCGCATCGACAGCGTTTCGGCCGACGCCAACCGGCCAGCGCGGGCCGCTGAGTTGGCACGACTCGCGCGCAAGCATGGGTTGCCACCACTCGTCTTGCGCAACCACTTGTCCATCGCTCGCGACGCCAGCGTCCACAATCAGTCTATGGCAGGTTAGCCTTTTGATACTGGCGCTTGGAACTCGCTATTGTGACCCGCAGTTCGTCGATGCCGAAACCCGGCATCACTCTTGCGACCCGGACCTCGCGCCTTTACGTGCGGCATCACTCGCGGCCAGCCAGTATTCCGTGTAGCTTCAACCGCTGCCGCTGATCGGACGGCGGAGCGGAGTGCGACCATGCGCGGGCCCATTCAGATCGGCGATGAGACTATTGCAGCGGGCACACGCAGGCTGGTTGATCTGCCGGTCAGCAAGTTGTCAATCCATGTGCCGGTGTCGCTCGCCGTCCACGTCGTGCACGGCGTTGAACCGGGACCAACTCTGTTTGTCAGCGCCGCCGTGCACGGCGATGAGATCAATGGCGTGGAAATCATCCGGCGCCTGCTGCGGGTGCCCGATCTGGCCCAGCTGCGCGGCACGCTGTTGTGCATCCCGGTCGTCAATGCCTACGGTTTCATCGCCCGGTCGCGCTATCTCCCGGACGCGCGCGATCTGAACCGTTCGTTCCCTGGCAACGCCACCGGTCCGCTCGCGTCACGCCTGGCTAATCTGATGATGCGTGAGGTCGTCGCCAAGGCGGCACTCGGCATTGATCTGCACACCGCCGCCGCCAATCGCTCCAACCTGCCGCAGATCCGTTCCAGCTTTGAGCACCCGGAGGCGCGCGGCCTGGCCGAGGCATTCGGTGCGCCGGTCATGCTGAAAGCGCCAGAGCGCACTGGGTCGTTGCGTGAAGCGGCCGCCAAAATCGGCGTGCCGGTGATTGTCTACGAAGGTGGCGAGGGCTTGCGCTTCGACGAGTTCGCGATCCGCGTTGGCGTGCGCGGCATCCTCGGCGTCATGGTGGCGCGTGATATGATCAGTTTGGCGTCTGATCCGATTGGTGGCGAGCGGCCGATCTATGCCAGCACGTCGAGCTGGGTCCGGGCCCCCGAGGGCGGCGTGCTGCTCAGCTACAAAACCACGGGCGATCAGGTCGAACCAGACGAAGTGATCGCGGCGATAGCCAACCCCTACGAGGACGACGAAACGCCAATCCGGGCCGCCAAACGCGGCGTTATTATTGGCCGCACGCGATTGCCGGTGGTTAATCTCGGCGACGCCCTGTTCCACATCGCCTGGCTGAAGGACGGCACCACCTACGCTCCTTCCGCCGCCAGCGACGCCGACCCGCTGTTCGACGAGGATGAGATCGTGTGAGGCCGTTAAGCGGCGCGGCGAACACGGGCGATCTCGGCAGACGCAGCCAGGAAGACGAAGGCGGCGACCAGCACCATCAGCGGATTGTACAGCAAGCCAAGCACCGCCAGGACGGCCGCCAGCACCTGACCGACGCGGCCGGCAATCACGGTGGCGGTGGCATAGCCGAACGGGCTGACGAGCAGCGCCCTGAGCACGCGTCCGCCATCCATCGGGAAAGCCGGGATCAGGTTGAACACCAGCAGCACGATGTTGGCGATCATCAGTTCAGCAAACAGATTGCGTTGCGTCAGCAGCAAGAGCGGTTCGTCGGCAAAACTGAAGCGCGCCTGCGGCAGCAGCACCCAAAGTCCCGCTGCGATCGCCAGATTAACCGCCGGTCCAGCCAAGGCGATGACAATTTCCTGACTGGGCTTCTCAGGAAAGCGCTCCAGCAGCGCGACGCCGCCGATCGGCGACAGGGTAACCGAACGCGTGCCGATGCCATAGCGGGCCGCCGCCCAGACATGGCCGAACTCGTGCAGCACGACGCAGGCAAACACCAGCGCCACGAAAATCAACTGATCGATGGCCGCTTCGGCGCCATAGCTCATGCCTTGCGTCACAGCGATCCACAGCAACAGCAGGAAGAACGTCGCGTGCAGCTGCACATCGACGCCGCCAACGCTGAACAGACGAAAGGTTCGGTTCACACTAGGGTACTCCGCAAGGACAAGGCTTGTTACCGATGTATGGCGGAACATTGCCCCTGGCGGTATTCCGGCCGTGCAGTCGCGCGCCATCATTCAACTTTACCGTCAGCGACGTTATGCTGCGCACGGTAGAATAGGCCCCTGGCCGTCTTCCGCCGTCCACGGCACGGCCGACGAGTGGGTCAAGCCCGGTGCAGAACGCCTGCGTTTCGCCACGGGCCGGCGGAATACGGCCAAGGGGCCTATTCCGCGTTTAGCCGCTGCAATGCACGGGTACGGCCGATCAATGGCAGCAAGGCTTTCATCTCGGGGCCGGATTCCAGGCCGGTCAGCGCCAGGCGCAAGGGGTGGAACAGCTCGCGGCCTTTGCGGCCAGACTTGACTTTCAAGGCGCTGGTCCATTGGCCCCAGCTATCGAGCGTCCAGGGGTCAGGCGGCAGGAGGGCTGCGGCAGCAGCCAGGAACGCCGGATCTTCGCCAGAAGCTGGCAAATCACCGTGCACAATCGCCCACCAGGTCTTGGCATCCGCCAGCACACGCAGGTTTCCGCGCACCGCTTCCCAGAACACCGGTGTTGCCAGTACGCCATCGGTTGCAAGACGGCCGGCGACCGCATCGAACGGCAGCGCATGCAGCAGCTTGGCGTTCAGCTCCGCGAGTTCAGCGGGATCGAAGCGGGCCGGCGAGCGCGACAGCTTGCCGAGATCGATGCGGGCGACCAGTGCGTCAAGCTCGGGGAACACCGCGATCGGGTCGGAAGTGCCAAGTGTGGCGGCATGGCTGGCGACCGCCATCGCCTCGATGCCGGCATCGCGGAACTCGGCGACGGCCAGCGCACCAAGCCGCTTCGACAAACCCTGGCCATCAGCGCCGAGCAGCAGGCTATGGTGGCCGAACGCTGGCGCCGTCGCACCAAGCGCAGCAAAGATATCGAGCTGCACGCCCGTATTGGTGACGTGATCCTCGCCACGGATGATGTGCGTAATGCCGAAATCTACATCGTCGATGACGCTGCACACCGTGTAGAGATATGCCCCATCGGCGCGCACCAGCACGGGATCGGACAGCGAGGCCAGATCGACGGTTTGCGGGCCGCGCACCAGATCGACCCAGCCGATTGACGTGGTGACGGGCGCCGCCGGATCGCCGGCATGGTTGCGCAGCTGAAACCGCCAATGCGGCCGCCGCCCCTCGGCCAGCAGCTTTGCCTTGTCTTCCGTCGTCAGTTGCAGGCTGGCGCGATCGTAGACCGGCGGCAGCCCCCGCGCTTGCTGGCGCTTGCGGCGGCGGTCGAGCTCGTCTGTCGTCTCATAGCAATCATACAGGCGGCCCGACGCCTTCAGTTCCGCGACCACGGCATCATAGCGGGCCGTGCGGGCTGATTGCTTGGCGGTCAGATCCCAGGTCAGTCCGAGCCAACGCAAGTCAGCAGCAATGCCTTCAGCGAACGCATCGGTTGAGCGTTCGGCGTCCGTATCATCCAGGCGCAGCATGAACTTTCCACCATGTTTCCTGGCGAACAGCCAGTTCAGCACAGCGGTGCGGATGTTGCCGATATGCAGCCGTCCCGTTGGGCTCGGCGCGAAGCGGACGATTGGGGCGGGCGTGGTTGTGCTCATGCGGCATGGGTGTATGGCGCGGCTGCCGGCTTCGCAATCGGCTTTGCGCCAGCGGCCGTAATCCCGAAGCAGGACGGGATGACGGCTGACTGGAGCCGTGATAGGCCACGGCTCCAGTGTCGGCTTGGCTCGGAGCTTTGCTATACCTATGTTCAGTGTTGGGGGTCCGGTCTCGCGGGTGATACGATTGTGTGCAGCCAAGGCGAGGTGGAGTGTTGAGTGACGCGGTCCGATCAACCAAGCGTCAAGGGCTGCTTGGACGGCTGTTTGGCGGCCAGCCCGTCGCTGAGGCAACGTTCGAGCCGGTCGTACCGGAATTGGAAGGCACGGTGGTGCTGGAACCGGACGAACCAGCCGAAGCACGAGAGCCAACTGACGATCAAGCACCGCTGGCAGGGTCAGCGGACGCCAGCCCGCAATCTGAGGCAGCGCGCAAGGCGGGCTGGTTCGCACGGCTGCGCACAGGTCTTGCGAAGACCTCGTCACAACTGGCCGGCGGCATCGCCAGTGTTTTCAGCAAGCGAAAGCTGGACGGCGATACGCTGCAAGAGCTGGAGGACCTGCTCCTGCAGGCCGATCTTGGTGTTGACACCGCCGCGCGCATCACGGCGAGGCTGAAGAAGGATCGTTTCGATAAGGAGATTTCGCCCGACGAGGTGCGCGAAGTACTGGCCGCCGAGGTCGCTGCCGTGCTGGAACCAATCAGCCGTCCGCTGTTGATTGACCCGCTCAATCGTCCACACGTAATTTTGATGGTTGGCGTCAATGGCTCCGGCAAGACCACGACGATCGGCAAGCTGGCGTCGCGCTTCCGCAACGAAGGCCGCAGCGTCATGATCGCGGCCGGTGATACGTTCCGGGCGGCGGCGATCGAGCAGCTGCAGGTCTGGGGCGAGCGAACCGGCGCCGAGGTGATCGCACGGCCAGTTGGTGCCGATGCCGCCGGCCTGGCGTTTGACGCGTTGCAGGCGGCCCGCGCCAAGCAGATCGATGTGCTGTTGATCGATACGGCCGGCCGGCTGCAGAACAAAACGGAGCTGATGGCCGAGCTCGAGAAGATCGTGCGCGTTATCAAAAAGCTTGATCCGGCGGCGCCGCACGACGTGCTGCTGACACTCGACGCAACAACGGGCCAGAACGCAGTGTCGCAGGTCGGCGTGTTCAAGGACAAGGCCGGCGTCACCGGTCTTGTCATGACCAAGCTCGACGGCACCGCGCGTGGCGGCATTCTTGTCGCGATCGCGACCACTTACGGACTGCCCGTGCATGTCATCGGCGTTGGCGAGCGTGTCGATGATCTGCAGCCGTTCGACGCCAAGGATTTTGCGCGCGCCATCGCCGGAGTGTAGACTGCGGCAACATGTACCGGGTACCAGTCACACCTTCGCCGCTTCCCGTGCATGAGTATCGCCGAATGGACTGTTGTCGCAGATGCGAGGATAACACGAACATCGCCGCCGCCGCGCCAGTTGACGTGGACTTTGAAGGTATCGCCACAGCGGCTATGCGCTGACTACACCACGCCGCCAGCACAAACGAATGAGCAGACGCCGAAATTGCAGCATCCAGGGGTTCGCCGGCCATGAACGTCTTCAGCCAGATCGCCAGTATCATTAAGTCCAAACTATTCTGCAAAGTTCTGCTCGAATTCATGCCACTGTCCGTGTTCCTGGTCGTGGTGGCCACGCACGGCATTTATGTTGGCTCCGCCGTGCTCGGCGTGCTCACCCTGGTCAGCATGGTGTTGGTCTGGTGGCTGTTCGGGCGCATGGCGTTGATGGCGCTCATCACCGGCATCACGGGCATTGTCGCCGCCATTGCGACGGTTTATCTGGTCGATCCGATGTACGTGAAAATGAAGCCAACGATCGTCAGCGCGGTGTTTGGCGGCATCCTGGCTATTGGCCTTGCCATGGGCAAGCCGCTGCTTCGGCCCCTGATTGGCGAAGACCTCAATTTAACGAACGAAGGATGGAGCGTCATCACGTGGCGCTGGATGGTATACTTCTTCGTGATCGCGATCGCGAACGAGGCGGTCTGGCGCGGCGCCATGCTGATCTGGCCGGGTCAGGACGTCATGATCTCAAGCCCACGGGCAGACGAGGTCTGGGCGCTTTACAAAGTCGTAGTCGTGATGCCGTTCACAGTATTGTTTGCCGCGCTTATGCTACCGCTTCTCAAGCGATACCAAAACAACGCCCTACCGGACGTTGGCGCCAACACAGCAATGACGCAGGGTGCAGCGGCCAGATAAGGTGCCAGAAAAGGCTGATGCCGATGCGCGACGCTGGCCAGTTCGGCTGGGAAGCCCACCACGTCCCCGGCCATTCATGTTGCATCGGGCACGTTGCATCGGGCTGCAACAATCCGGACGGGCTCGCGCCCGGTGCTGTTAGTGAATCGCGCTGAGTCCCGGGGCGTTGGAGTTGACCAGCGGAGCGGTCCGGCCACTGGTCAATGCCGCTTAACAAGTGATGATCGCCGATGCTGGAACTGCTGAAGCTGCTGCTCGAACTTGGCCCGCTGATGATATTTTTCATCACCAACGGCCTCGTCGGCATTTATTGGGCGACGGGCATCTTCATGGCGACAACGGCGGCGGCGCTGCTGGCGAGCCGCTTCGTGCTGAACCGCCTGCCGATCATGTTGATGGTCAGCGGCGTTCTCGTGATGGTGTTTGGCGGCCTGACGATCTGGCTGCACAATGATATCTTCGTGAAAATCAAGCCGACGATAGTTAATCTGTTGTTTGCTTCTGTTTTGCTGTTCGGCGTGATGACCGGGCGTATGTTCATCAAGATGTTACTCGGTGAAGCCTTGCATCTGACCGATATCGGCTGGCGTAAACTGCAGTTGCGCTACGGCTTTTTCTTTGTATTCCTTGCCGGACTGAACGAAGTGGTCTGGCGCGGCGCCAATTGGTACTGGTGGAACATTCCGCGGCTCGAGAACGTTCCGCATCCAGCTGATAACTTCTGGGCTGGCTTCAAGGTGTTCGGTGTCTGGCCGATGGCGGTGGCGTTCATGATGTTGCAGCTCTGGCTGATCCGCGATCAGATGATCCCGCAACCTGAAAAGAGCGCACCACAGGCGCCGGCTGAGTAATTTCGTCAGAACACGGCAAATCCTACCACGAATTAAGTAAGATTGAGTAGCATTTTCGCGCATACATGAGGATATCAGTAGGTTTTTATTGCAATTCGATTTGACGTTCGCTCGGCTCCGGGCGACTTAGGACGCGTCACGATGCGAACGTGATTCGGGTGATGACGCCAAAAACAAGGGTGAAACGAAATGACCCCAACATCAAGAGGAGCTAAGCTGGAAGCTTCGCCGACGCATCTTCTGCATCGGGCCGTTCAGAGTGCAACGGACGTGTTCGCCAAGGAAGTCGGCGCCGAAGGCCTGACTCATAGGCAATATGCGGTGCTGTTGACGATCTCCCAGAACGAGGGCCTTAGCCAGACCGGTCTGGTGGAACGCACCGGCATTGACCGCTCAACGCTGGCGGACGTTGTTCGCCGGATGATTGGCAAGGGTCTGATCCAACGCAAACGCACGCGCCAGGATGCCAGGACCTACGCCGTCAAGTTGAGCGAGAAGGGCCGTCAGGCTCTTGACCAGACGGAGCCGGCGGCCCGCGCCGCCGATGATAAGCTGCTTGAAGGCCTGAATGGCAGTCAGCGGAAGCAGCTTATCGATATGCTCAATACGATCGTGAACGCAAATATGGCTGAGAAGGCGACGTAACGTTCTATTGCCGTGCCCGCTCAATCGCGGGCAGCAAGTCGGTTTCGATCGAAGTGGGAGAGATCGGACCGATGTGCTTGAACGTGATGCGTCCTTGACGATCGATCACATAGGTTTCTGGCACGCCATAGACACCCCAGTTAATCGCGGCCCGGCCAGCGGGGTCGACGCCGACACGCGTGAACGGATTGCCGTAAGCGGTCAGGAACGCTAGCGCATTCGCCGGGCGATCCTTGTAATTGATGCCAACCAACGGTACCCGCGCACGCTCGGCCAGGACGCCGAGCAACGGCTGTTCCTCGCGGCATGGGCCGCACCATGAGGCCCAGACATTGACAACGTAAGGTCCGCCCTGTTGCAAGTCACGTGACGCCAGGCCCGGCACTGCAGTTGCGCCTTGCTTCAGCCCATCGAGCGCCGCCAGATCGAATTCTGGCACAGGCTTATTGATCAACACCGACGGCAAGCGTTGCGGATCGCGCATCAGCAATGCCACCAGGAAGCCGGCGGCCAGCAGCACGAACATCGCAACCGGTAGGCCAAACAGCCACCGCCCGCGATCGCCGGAACCCTGTGCCTTGCGATCCGGAACGCCATCCGAACTCACGACGGACGCTTTCGGGCGCTGTGCTGTTCAAGCTGCGCCAGGCGGGCTCGCTGCGCACGGTAGTCGAGGATTACCCACGCGATCAGGCCCAGCGCAATGAGGCCGGCCACCGCATACGACCACGTCACATACCAGAGCTGATCTGTGGCTTGCACTATTGTGCCTCTCCGGTTGCCAGACGCCCCATCTCAGGTACCTCATCAACGCGCCGCCTGAGCGTTGCAGCAACACGGCGCTTGAGGATTTCGTTGCGCATGGCCGCCAGATGCAGCGCCGCAAACAGCAGCGTATAAGCCAGTGCCATGATGCCGAGCGGCCAGAGATAGCTTGCGTCGATGCTTGGTCCGCCCGAGCGGAGAATGCTCGCGGGTTGGTGCTGGGTGCTCCACCAGTCCACCGAGAACTTGATGATGGGGATGTTGACCAGCCCAACCAGCGACAGGATCGCTGCAAGCCGGCCAGCGCGGCCAAGATCGTCAATGGCGTTCCATAGCGCCATCAGCCCGAGATACATCAGCAGCAGGATCAGCATGGAGGTCAGGCGCGCGTCCCAAACCCAATACGTGCCCCAGGTCGGCTTGCCCCATAGCGAGCCAGTGACCAGGGCCTGAAGGGTGAACGCAGCACCAAACGGCGCAGCAACCTTGGCGGCGACATCGGCCAGCGGATGCCGCCATACGAGTGAACCGATGCTGGCGATCGCGATCAGCACATAGATCATCATCGCCAGCCAAGCGGCCGGGACGTGAATGTACATGATACGCACGGTTTCGCCCTGCAGACGCTCCGCCGGCGAGCCAAACCAGGCCAGATACAGGCCGGCCGCGAACAGCGCGGCGCTGATGGCTACCAGCCACGGGATCAGAACCCGTGCCAGCCCAAGGAAACGCGTCGGGTTAGCCAGTTGCGTCAACGATATTTGCATAGTCGACAATCTAGGCTGCTGGCGGGTGTTGCGCAATCCGGGCTCGGCCCGGCTGATCCTGCGCCCAGACGAGGAACTCGCCGATGATCCATCGGCAAGGGTGGATCGGCCTGTTTATTCTGCTGCGTGCTCGTGCTTACCTTGTGGCAGATGCTACCTTGCCATGCGAGATCGCCATGCCCGCCACGCTAAACCTGAGCCCCGCCGCGAGCCAAGACCCGCTACTGCAGCCTTTTCAGCTCAAGCACTTGCGACTAAAGAACCGCATCATGTCGACAGCGCACGAGCCAAACTATGGCGAAGCTGGGCTGCCGCTTGAGCGCTACCGGCTGTATCACGCCGAGAAGGCCAAGGGCGGCATCGCCATGACCATGACGGCGGGTTCGGCGATCGTCGCGCCGGATTCGCCGCCGGCCTTCGGCAATCTGCACGTCTACAAGGACGAGGTAGTCAAGCCACTGAAGGCGCTGGCCGATGCCTGTCACGAGCATGATTGCGCGGTAATGATGCAGATCACGCATCTCGGCCGCCGCACCAATTGGAACAAGGGCGACTGGCTGCCGGTACTGTCAGCCTCGCCCGTGCGCGAGCCGGCGCATCGCGCCTTCCCGAAAGAGGCCGAGGACTGGGACCTGGAGCGCATCATCACTGGCTATGCCGATGCTGCCGAGCGGCTGGCGGCGGCCGGCCTCGATGGTCTGGAGTTTGAAGCCTATTCATACGAGTCCAGGTAGACTCGCAGGTGCTCATCCGCCTCGGCGTGGAGCCCCGACTTTATCGCCTCGTTGGCCAAGCCAAAACGCGCCAGCAGATTCGCCGGATTGCGCAGCACCATCGCGCGGAATGTGTCGAGACGAGAGTCACTCATGTCGTGAGATATGAAGCGAGGACAGCAGCCAACTGTTCCGGCGCCTCCTCCGGTACGAAATGACCGGCGGCCGGAATCTCATGCAAGGTCGCGGTGGGGAGACGATTCGCGAAGCCGCGGGCGGTCTCGCGGCCCCGTCCGTCCAATGCCCCCCAAACGATAGACGCGCTGGATGGGTTTTCCCCTAGGGCCGTTCGGACGCCGCGTGGCATCCGGAGCGCACCCAACTGGGCGATAAAGTCGCGTTGCCCCTGCGGCGTCCCATGTGCACGCGCGTAGAGTTCTGCGCTGTGCGCAAATGCGTTTGGGGCGACGTACAAGTCGGCAAGGGCGCGCCGAAGCCACAAGGCGTGAATCCCGGGCACGGAGCGCAGCAGTGGGGAGAGCCAGCGCATGGCAGACATCGCCCCTCGTGGCTCCGCATCGTCCACGGGAGAAATCAGCGCGAGATGCGAAAACCGGGTCGGCCGCGAGCGAACCAGGGCGACCGCGACGGCCGCGCCGTGCCCGTGCGCGATGAGGGCCGCTCTGCCAATGTGAAGGGTATCCATGAGCGCCACGACCCGGTCCGCGTGCGACGCGATGGAGAACTGTGGCTGCCCTCCAGCGACACTGCGCCCGCAGCCGAGCTGGTCCACCACCACGTATCGTCGACCCTGCGGGAGCAGGGGGGTCAGCGCTCCCCAAAGGTGCGACGAGGTGGGAAAGCCGTGAAGCAGCAGCGCGGGGTCACCGCTCCCCCGGGTCCCAGCGGCGTAGTAGTAGAGGCGTTCACCCCCCACCTCCACGAATTCACCGCGCATGATGAGTTGCTCGCATGGTTAGGACCAAACTACAACGCCTGCGGGGTACTAGCGCGTGACGGCCAAAGTGCTATCGTTACCGCCGTTTGGGGGACTTTTTGGCTGGAAGACGTCGTAAACGTATATGGCACAAGAGCTTAACCCTCCGCTAATGGGCAAGATCCTCTCGTTCGACGACGACGGGGATTTTCCGTCTTCTCCGCCACCACCCCCCACGCCCCCGCCGCCA
>JANNSA010000434.1:0-2535 GCA_031402115.1 Hyphomicrobiaceae bacterium
TCATCGCCGCCTTGGCCGGGAACCAGCCCAGCCCCAGCGCAAATACGACAGTGAGAATGATCGCCGTCGCGATCTCGGGAATCGACGTGGTCAGCACCGCGACGAACGACAGTGATCGATCCATCGCCGAACCTTCACGGATACCGGCGAGGATGCCGAACACCAGCGACAGCGGCACCATCAAGGCAAACACCCAGAACGCCAGGATGCCGGTATTGTAAAGCCGCTCGCCGAGCAGTTGCGAGACCGCGATGTTCTTCTCGTAGGAATGGCCGAGGTCACCCTGCATGATGCCACCGGCCCATTTGAGATAACGTTCGTGGAAAGGGACGTTCAGTCCCTTCTTCTCCAGCCAGCCCTGATAATCAGACTCGCTCATCGACGAGACGCCGAAATTGCCGAGTTCGGAGGTCGCGATCTGCTTCTTGAACTTGTCACTGTCGAAGATGAAGAAGATCACCAGCGACACCGTCGCCATGATCAGGAGCATCTGAAACGCGCGACGCACCAGGAGTTTGAGCATTGGACACTCACGGCGCGGAACGGCTGGACCGCTGTTTTCACCACTATGTTGAAAGCTGAGTGTTGCGCACAACGGGCCGCGTGCCAACACTGAATTGATGGGCGTGTCAGCAGCACACGAGTTGTCCGGCTTCAAGAGCGCTCGATCTGGCGCCGCGCCTTCCGGCGCGCCTGGCCCGACAATTCCTTCGCGCAACAGCCTCCACTTTGACCGGCGCCCAATTCAGCAGGTCGATGGTTGATCGCCGCTGCTCGAAACGCAAACCGCCCCATGCAGGCGCACGGGGCGGTGACGTTTACCTCAGCCGGCTAAAGCTCAGCCAACCCAAACCTTGTTGAACTGGTGGTACTGGGTCGGATGGCCCGGGAAGCCGTGAATCGTCTTCTTTGACAGCGCAAAGATCGGACGCCAGACGACCTGCACGAACACCGCATCGTCTTGCAGAATCTTTTGCACCTTCTCCATCTTGGCTTTGCGGGCTGCGACGTCGAGGGTGGCTTCAGCGTCGTTCAGCGCCGCGTCGAAGTCTGGGTTCTTATAGTGCGACTCGTTCCACGGAACGCCTGAGCGATAGGCCAGCGACAGCACCATGGTGCCGAGCGGGCGGTGCGTCCAGGAGGTCGCGCCGAAGGCGGTCTTGTCCCAGATTTCCCAGTACTTGGAGGCTGGCATGACGTTGACGTTCAACTTGATGCCGGCGTCCTTGACCTGATCGCGCATGGCTTCGCACATGGCCTGCTGCCACGGGCCTTCGGTATTGCCGACATCGACAGTCATCTCAAGGTTCTCGACACCGGCGGCCTTCAGCAGGGCCTTGGCGCCTTCAACGTCCCGCTTCAGAGCCGGCAGCTCGAAATATTCCGGGTGGATCGGCGCGACATGGTGGTTCTGCGCAACGTCACCGCCCACCGGATAGGTCAGGTTCTTGACGGCTTCGTTGTCGATCGCCATCGCGAACGCTTTGCGGACATCCTTGTTGTCGAACGGCTTCTGGTCGACCTGCATGCGGACAACGCTCGTCTGCGCCGTACGCGCCGTGACGATTTCGCTATCAGCGACCGTCTTGGCGAATTCAAGCTGCGAGGAGTCGAACTCATAGCAGGCATCCACGTCGCCGGCGGCAACCGCCGTCAGCTGGTTTTCGGTCTCGTAGTTGAAGTACTGGATCTCGTCGAGATAGACCTCGCCGCCCCAATACTTGAAGTCTTTGCCGTCAGTTGTCTTGGTGATGCGCTTCAAAACGCACTTCTCGCCGACCTTCAATTCGGCCAGCATGAACGGGCCGGTGCCGATGGCGTTGTTGGCGAACGGCGGCTTGAACGACGGATGCAGGATCGTGGTCGGGTAGTTGTAGAGATCCTCCGGTACTGACAACACGGGCTTGGAAAGCTTCAGCACGAGCGTGTACTTGTCCGGCGTCTCAAGCGAGCCAGCAATCATCTGCTTAGTCTTGACCGGCTTGCCGTCTTTGTCCTTCTCGCCTTTGTCGACTTCCTCGACCATCGAGGCGAATGTTGACAGGCCAATATTGGATGACGCCGTCTTCGGATCCATCCAGCGCTCGAAATTCCACTTCACATGTTCAGCGGTCAGCTCTTCGCCGGTATGCCACATGACGCCCTGGCGGATCGTAATCGTCCAGGTCTTCAGGTCGGGCGAGGCTTCCCACTTCTCGGCCAGCATGGGCCGAGTAATGTTATCAACGCCGGTCATCGCGATGTATTCAGTCGTGTGCCGGGTCTGGTTCGACATCTGGACCCAGGAATATGTCGCCGGGTCTTCCATCTTTTGCACTTGCATCGAGACCCGCAGGACGCCGCCCTTCTTGGCGGCCGGGTCGTCAGCGACAAACGGCATCATCGACGCGGCATGAGCCGGTGATTTCAATCCAGCCATGGCATAGGCCGTGGTCGCGCCCATGCCCAAAAGGGCGGCGACGCGGACAAATTCGCGACGGTCCATGCGGCCGCCCCGCATCAGCTCGAAAGCCTCTTCAACTTTCGGGTGTGTCG
>JANNSA010000435.1:0-13645 GCA_031402115.1 Hyphomicrobiaceae bacterium
ATCGGCTGGCCGAGTGCGCGGATGAGGTGCCCGAGATTCAGTTCGTCGAGCACGGCCAAGCCGGTCGGCTGCAGGATCAACCCGGAGCCGAGTGGCTTGGGTTCCAGGAACCGCTCGAACAGCTGCACCCGATGCCCGGCGCGCGCTAACAACAGCGCCGCCGTCAGCCCAGCCGGACCGCAGCCGCAGATTGCGATCTCGCGCGACGCCATGCGGGGTTCCGCCCGTCTTGTTGAGTTCAGGTCGCCTCGGGCCCACGCGCCATCGCGGCGATGCCGGTGCGCGACACCTCCACCAAGCCGACCGTGTTCATCAGCTTGATGAAGCGCTCGATCTCCGTGACATTGCCGGTCAACTCAAACACGAACGAGGTCAAGGTGGCGTCAATCGTGTCGGCGCCAAACGTCTGCGCCAGCCGCAGCGCTTCCACCCGCTTCTCGCCAGTGCCCTCGACCTTGACCAGCGCCAGCTCGCGCTCCATGGCGTCGCCGCGCACCGTCAAATCGACAACTCGATGCACCGGCACCATCCGCTCCAGCTGATGCTTAATCTGCTCAATCACCGCCGGCGTGCCGCTCGTCACGATGGTGATCCGCGACTGATGCTTCTCATGCTCGGTTTCACTGACCGTCAGCGAGTCGATGTTGTAGCCGCGGCCCGAGTAGAGGCCGATCACGCGGGCGAGCACGCCGGGCTCGTTATCGACCAGGATGGACAGCGTGTGGCTTTCCACGGCCTGCTTCACGGTCTGGGTGGGGTAGTGGCTCGAACTGGCGGACTGGTTCATCGCACTCTTCATTGTGTGGAGTTTGTGCCGTCTTGTCCGCCGGGAGTTTGGCGGAAGTCAAGGATCTACTCGTCGAAGGCGGGTGCAGCGCGGCGGCGGCCGGAGCGGAACTGACGAGCGAGGGCGCGCCAGTCGGCAACGCCAGTGAGCTGGATCGACGCCGCAAACACCAGCACCCCGAGCCCCACGATCCCCGCCAGCGCTGCCACCTGCACCAGCACGCCCGCTGACCGCGCGAACCACGGCAGCATCGCACTGCCAGCGAACCACAGCACAACGCCCATCGCCAAGCTGGACAGCAGGATCAGCGGCAGGTTCCGCCGCAGCCGCGCGTCCGCCGCGTAGTGGCCGCGCGCCCGCAAGGACCACCATAGCTGCGCCACGTTGATCCAAGCCGCGACGCTGGTGGCGATGGCGATGCCGACGTGGGGCATGTAGCCGAGGCGCTGGAACAGGAAGTACAGGCCGAGCGAGCCCGCCGCGTTGATCGCCAAGTTGACCAGCGCGAAGCGCATCGGCGTGCGGGTGTCCTCGCGGGCGTAGAAGGCGGGTGACAGCACCTTGTTGAGGACAAAGGCGGGCAGACCCCAGGCGAAGGCGGCGAGCGCATAGGCGGTTGGCAGCACGGCCGCAGCGGTGAAGGCGCCGCGCTCGAACAGCACAGTGATGATCGGTACCGGAATGACAGCGAGCGCGACGGCGGCCGGCAACGTCAGCAGCAGCGCGAACTCGGTGGAGCGATTCTGGCTGTCTTGCACTTTATCCAGTTCGCCGGCGCGCAACAGGCGAGCGATGTCGGGCAGCAGCACGACGCCGATGGCGATGCCGACAATGCCGAGCGGCAATTGATACAGCCGGTCGGCGTAATACAGGAACGAGTTGGCGCCCGGCTGCCAGGAGGCGATGTTGGTGCCCACGATGATGTTAAGCTGCAGGATGCCGCCAGCGATCAGCGATGGCACGCCGAGCGTCACGAGGCGCCGCATCGCGGGCGTCCAGCGCGGCAGCCGGAGCTTGAGGCCCATGCCGTGGCGGCCGGAACTACGCGCCAGCAGCGCCAATTGCAGGATGCCCGCGAGCGTCACGCCCGACGCCAGGATGATGCCGGCGGTCGGCGAGCGGCTGAAGCCGAGCCACCAGGCGATCCCCATGACGATCGTCAGCACAATATTGAGCAGGATCTGCGCTGCCGCCGCCGCCGCGAACTGACGGAGCCCGCTCAGTACACCGGAATACAGCGCCATCACCGACATGCACATCAGATAGGGGAAGGCGATGCGCGTCAGCAGCACTGTCAGGTCGAACTTGGCAGGATCGCTGATGAAGCCGGACGCGATCAACGGCAGCAGCCACGGCATAAAAACGATCGCAGCGATGGTGAACAACAGCAGCACGAAGCTGAGGCCCGCCAGCGCTTCCTCAGCGAAGGCCTTGGCAGCGGCGTGGCCTTCGCCCTCCAGCCGCTCCGAGAACAGCGGTACGAAGGCGGAGTTGAAAGCGCCCTCGGCGAACAGCCGGCGGAACAGATTGGGTATCCGGAACGCCACGATAAAGGCGTCGGCGACGGCGCCCGTGCCGAGCACATAGGCGATCAGCTGATCACGCACGAAGCCGAGCACGCGGCTGATCATGGTCAAGCCGCCAACCGTCGCGAAATTGCGCACCAAGCTCATGAGTTTGTCGTCCCTTCCCCGTCGCCGTGCCACCGCTGGTGCTAGAGGAGCCGCGCGGCCGGAGCAATCGCGGCGTACCTTGCACGCCAGCGTCAGAGCGGGAACCGGGTTCAGGCACTTACGCGCTGACAGGCGCCAATCAAGTGGCCAAACCGGGCCAGCGCGTAAGTGCCTGAACCCGCCTGCCTACGCTTTCACGTGACCATATTGACACGTGACTATTGAGTCACCTATAGTCGTGATCATGGATGCGATCTTCAAGGCGCTTGGTGACGAAACCCGCCGCCAGCTCCTGGACAGACTGAGACTGAAGGACGGTCAGACGCTGACGGAACTCGAAGGCGCGCTCAACATGACGCGCTTTGGAGTGATGAAGCATCTGAGGGTGCTTGAGGCTGCTGGCCTGATGATCACCCGGCGGTCGGGCCGGTTCAAGTACCACTACCTCAATGCCGCGCCGCTGCAGTCCGTGGTTGATCGCTGGATCGAACCGTTGACGCAGCAAATTCTGACCCGTGCCGTTCTTGATCTGAAAGCTGAACTGGAAGGAACCGATCCGATGGCGAAGAAAGCTGACCCCAAACCAGATTTCGTGCTGCAGACTTACATTCGCACAACGCCTGAGAAAGTCTGGGAAGCTCTGACCAGTTCCGAATTCACCAAGCACTATTACAGTATGGGCTTGGCAGTGCGGGGCGACTTCAAGGCTGGTGGCACCTATCAGTACCTGACCGGCGACGACAAGGTGATGCTTTCGGGTAAAATCCTCGCGGCGGACCGGCCAAGGCTGCTTGACATGACATTCGTGCCTGGCTGGAGCGGTCCCAACGCCAAGGCGTCACGCAATGTCTACGAGATCGAGGCAGTCGGCAGCCTCACCAAGCTGACGATTATGCATTACGACCTGCCCAAGGAATTTGTCGGCGTCAAGGAAGGCTGGTCTAAGATCGCAGCCAGCCTCAAGTCGTTGCTCGAAACCGGGGAGGCGCTCAGCTTCGGCTAAGCGGGAGGCATCCATGACAACCGAACTCTTCTGGCTGCTGATGACGGCCACGCTCGCGGCGTCGCTGTGGATTCCCTACATCGTCGGCATCAATACGACAGCTTATGAAGGGCAGGCAGACGCCTTTGTCCGTCCGCCCGATACAAGCAAGATGGCGGCTTGGGTGCACCGTAGCCACCGGGCGCATCTCAATTTGTTGGAACAGTTCGTGCCATTCGCCGCGATCGTGATCATCGCGCATCTGCTCAAGGTTTCCACGCCGATCACGGTCTGGTGCGTGATGCTATTCTTCTGGCTGCGCGTCGCGCATGCAGTCGGCATGATCACCGGCTTGGCCCGCCTGCCGGTGCGACCAATACTGTTCACTGCGGGTTGGCTCGTCACGATGGTCATGGTTTGGCAAGTCTTGACGCACGCGGCGCGCCTATGATCTCGCGCCGCACAGCTGGTGCCTTGCCATTCAGTTCCGCAATGCCGTCTATCTGGCACAGCAATTCGAGTGCGCCGGCCAGCGGTTCCGCTGGCACCGCCGCCTGACTTCGCAACACCCTGAAATAACTTGACCAATCCTATCCGTCGTGACGCCATGGCCGTGCCGCAATTGCGTCGTGTCGTCGCGATTGCCGATCACTTGGCTCGCTGGAAGGATGGTTGCTCGTGTTCAGTTACGCCGGAAGCAGCGCGCTTCGATTGGCACCAGTAAGGCGAAACCTCGGCCTGGCGATCATCGCCGCCGGCATTTGGCTCGGCGCAGCGCTGGCCGCCCACGCCCAGGACGGCACCTCGCGGCTCGGCGCTGACTATGACATCTTTGCTATGGGTGGCAACGACCCAAGCCAATGCGCGCAAGCCTGCGGAGAGGATCCGCGCTGCAAGGCGTGGTCGTTCATCAAGGCGATCGGCCAATGCCGGTTGAAGCATACGCCGGTGCAGGCCGTCGCCAATGGCTGCTGTGCTTCGGGTTTGAAACCCGGGGCGCCCAAGCCGGCGCGGCCCGAGGAAGTGGCGTGCGCCGACTACGCCGTGGAAGCGCTCAGCCAGAACGACGACAACATCGCCAATCAGTGTGGTTACAGCGGCGTGTTATGGCCGGCGGTGTTCGGCGACGCTTACGGCCGGTGTTTGGACACATCGCCCAAGCGCCGTCAGGTTGATCGCGATGAGCGCGCGCGATCCATTGCCGAATGCCGCACCGTGGTGACGCAAAGCAATGACCTAGCATGCGATCACTTCGCCCGGCTGTCGGTGGAGGAAATGAAAACCAACCGGCAGAACAAATGCGGCTTGCGCGGCGCCGGCTGGAGCGAACTGGCCAGCGATCACGCGACGTACTGCCGCGATGTCAGCCGCACCGAACTCAGCGACGCCGTGCTGGTGCGCGAAGAGGCTTTGCGCGAGTGCCTCGGCCGCGCCGATGGCAGCAGTGATAAGGCCTGCGATGTCTATGTGCAGAAGAGTCTGGCGCAGGTCGTACGGGCCCAGCAATTGCGTTGTGGCCGTGCCTTTGCCGGTCCGACCTGGACGCCCGATGACGCTCAACACTACGCGTTCTGCAAGGCGCAAGCACCCCGGCAGCGCGATGCCATCCTGCGTGACCGCACCTCTGCCCTCGAAAAATGCGAGCAGGACCGCAAGCGTTTCCGCTTCATCCTGAAGTTCTGACTTCCGCCAAGGTCCGACTCACGCCCTATTCTCAACCTCCACAAACCAGAGCGCAGGCGACGCCATCATGAGTTTTTCGCAAGTGCTGCTCCTGCTGCCGCTGCCGATGCGGTTCATAACCAGACACACCGCCGCCATCCCGGCACAGGCCGGTACTCCCGCAACGCGCAACGTGCGATCCGGTCGCGACGCGGCGTGGGCGCGCTGCGTCGTTGGCCGTCCGATCTCTGGTCTTCACGGGGGCTCCGGCATGCGCCGGGATGATGGCAAAGGGTGGAACAGGTTCGGAACACGTTTACCTAATGCCTTCTGTTCGGGGTTGATCGCCGTTTTGATGGTGCTCTTTGGCGCCCTCGCAGTGCAGGCTCAAACCACGCCTCTGCCCAAAGGCGCGCTGGCCGACACGATGATCCAATGGGGCGACTACGACCAGTTCCAGATCCAAGGTCCACGCGCCGCTCGCGCCTGCCAGGAAGCGTGCGATCGCGATCCGCGCTGCCGTGCTTGGACCTACCTTAAGACCGTGTCGCAATGCCGCTTGAAGCATGAGCCAGGCCTCGCCGTAAAAAATGGCTGTTGCGTCGCCGGCTATAAGCAATTGGCGCCTGCCGCTGCGACCGCGCCTGACTCACAATACGCCAAGCAGGAATATTGCGCCGACTATGCACGCGTCGCCGTGCGGGCTCAGGATGGCAATCTGCAACAGGCTTGCGGCCTGAGCGGCACACGCTGGAACACCAGCTATCGCGATCACTACGCCTATTGTCTGCGCGCGCCGCGGCCCGAGGTCGACGATGAAACCGCCGTGCGCGCTGACGAATTGGCACGCTGCACACAAAGCGCCGCGCGTGGCCAGGATGCCAAGTGCGATCATTATGTCCGCGCCACCATGGTGCAGCTGTCGAGTGCTCAGGCTGGTGGCTGCCAAGTTGACCGCAATGATCCCCGTTGGGCGCCGAGCGCTGAAGTGCACGCGCGTGCTTGCCGCGTGGCGCCCAACCGGGTGCTTGATAACGCGATCGCAGAGCGTGAACGGCAGTTGGCTGCTTGTTTCGAGACTGCTGGCAGCGGCGAGGCGGGCTGCACACAATATGCAAGCACAGCTGTCGCCCAGTTCCAGCAGAACCTCGCCAATGGTTGTGGCCTCAGTGGTACACGCTGGCATGCCGGCAAGGCCCGCCACTATCAGTGGTGCCGCTCGGCGTCAGCCGAGGCGCGCACTGGCGAGACGCAAGGGCGCAAAACTGACATCGCGCGCTGCGTGCAACAGGCGCAACGCACCCAGCGCTGCACTGACTATGCCAAGGCTGCGACGCAATCGGCCCTGCGCAACGACAACATCGGCTGCGGTCTGGATGGCCCGGGCGGCCGCTGGAGCCGCTACCGCGACGATCACGTCGCCTTTTGCCGCAGCGCCAGCGAAGCGGCCTTGCGTGGCGAGGACGTTGCCCGCAACCGTGAGCTGACCCGTTGTGAAGCCCGGCTGCAGGAGGTCAATGCCGATTGCGACGCTTACGCAAAACGCTCCAACCGGCTTAGCACGCTCAATCTGGAAAACAATTGCGGCGTCGAGGGCGACGCCTGGTCAACCGAGTACCAGGATCACTACGCCTATTGCCTCGGCGCCAATTACGAGGACCGGCAGGCATTGTTGCAAGACAAGCGCCGGTCGGTTGCGCGCTGCTCCAACGATCGCGGCTTCACGCTGCGGCTGGAGTTTTGACGAAGGCAAAGTAGGGCTGAATAGGCCCCTGGCCGGATTCCGCCGATGCAGGGCACGCCTGCTGAATTGGGCAAGTTGGCTCCACGTTACCGCTGTCTATGGAATGGCGGGGTACGGCCGGAGGACTATTCCGCGCGACAGTATCAAGCAGCCGAGATGCGTTCGATCTGGGCGCCGCAGCGCGACAACTTCTCTTCCAGACGTTCGAAGCCACGATCGAGGTGATAGACACGGTTGACCGTGGTTTCGCCGTCGGCGATGAGGCCGGCGATGACCAGCGACACCGAGGCGCGCAGGTCCGTGGCCATGACTGGCGCGCCGGTCAGTTTGGCGACGCCGCGGATGCTCGCGACATCACCGCTCAAATGAATATCAGCGCCGAGTCGGACGAGCTCCTGCACGTGCATGAAGCGGTTCTCGAAGATCGTCTCGCGGATCGTCGACGTGCCCTTGGCTGTTAACATCAGTGCCATCAACTGCGCCTGCAGATCGGTCGGGAAACCGGGATAAGGCTGGGTTTCGATCGACACTGCCTCAAGTCCCGCGCCATTGCGGCGGATTCGGATGCCTTCGCCGGTCGCTTTGACCTCGGCGCCGGTCAGCGCAATGACATTCATCGCCGATTCCAGGTCTTCCATCTGCGCGCCTTCAAGCATGACGTCGCCACCCGTAGCCGCGACCGCCATAGCGAAAGTGCCGGTTTCAATCCGGTCGGGCAACACATTGTGGCGCGCGCCCTCCAGCCGGGTGACGCCCTGGATGCGCAAGGTCGATGTCCCGACACCCTCAATCTGCGCGCCCATCGCCACCAGACAGCGCGCCAGATCGGCGACTTCCGGCTCGCGCGCGGCGTTCTCCAACACCGTTTCGCCCTTGGCGAGCACCGCTGCCATCAGCACGTTATGGGTGGCACCCACAGACACCTTCGGGAAGATGATGCGCGCGCCCTTGAGGCCGCCGCGTGGCGCTTTGGCTAGGATATAGCCTGCCTCAACATCGATCTCGGCGCCGAGCGCCTTCAGGCCTTGCAAATGCAGGTCGACCGGTCGCGTGCCAATGGCGCAGCCGCCGGGCATCGACACCTTGGCAACGCCGCAGCGCGCAATCAGGGGGCCGAGCACCCAGAAGCTGGCGCGCATGCGCGACACCATTTCATAGGGCGCGGTAGTATCGACGATGTCGCGCGCGGTCAGATGAAACGTCTCGCCCAGCGTGCCACTGCGGCTGGCGCGCTTACCATCGACCGCGAGATCGACGCCATGATTGCGCAAGATGCGGCCGAGCAGGTTAACGTCGGCCAAGTTCGGCACGTTCTTAAGCGTCAGACGTTCGGATGTCAGGATACTGGCGATCATCAGCGGCAGCGCTGCGTTCTTGGCGCCCGAGATTGGAATGACGCCGTTCAACTTTTGCCCGCCGATGATCTTGATGCGATCCATGACCGTCCACCTTTCGCCCCATGGCCTTTGCGTGTTGCAATAGCCACCCGAATTCCCCGATTGCCCCGACTTCTAAGTGAGTTGGCGTGCTTCCGGCAAGCCTCCTAGTGTCGCGATGGTGACCGGCGACTGTTTCAGCAGATTGCTCGACGAAATTGCAGTGGCCGCCTATCGTAGTTGCGACAAATGCCAGGGAGCAAACCTGATCATGCAGTTTCTCGACAAGGCTGCCGTCAACGCAGCCATGACCTGGGGCCACGTTCTTGACGCCATGAAGGCAGGACACAGGCGACCGCAGCCGCGTTTGGGCGATACTTTGCTGCTGCGCGATCCTGATTGCATGCTGGTGCGCACCGCCTGGATCGACGGTCTCGGCATCGCCGTGAAGGCAGCGGCGATCTTTCCGGGCAATGCCAGCATGAACCCGCCAGTGCCCTCGATCCAGGGCTACGCCATGGTCTATGACGACAAGACCGGTGGCGTTGAAGCGATCATCGACGCGGTATCGTTGACCAGCTGGAAGACGGCGGGCGATTCGGCACTTGGCTCATCGATGCTGTCGCGCACCGACGCGAAATCGCTGGCAATGGTCGGCGCCGGGGCCATGGCCGAGCCCTTGATCCGCGCCCATTTGTCGGTACGACCAGCGCTCGACAACGTCACGATCTGGAACCGCTCGCGCCCGCGCGCCGAGGAGCTTGCCAGCAAGCTGACAGACCTTGGCCGGCCGGTGATCATTGCTGACGACCTGGAAAGGACTGTCCGTGCTGCCGACATCATCTCGGTCGCGACCATGTCGCTAGAGCCGCTGATCATGGGCCGTTGGCTGAAGGACGGCGCGCATCTCGACCTGGTCGGCGCCTACCGGCTGGATATGCACGAGGCCGATGGCGAGGCGGTCAAGCGCGCCCGCGTTTGGGTCGACTATCGCGGCACCACCATCGATCATATTGGCGATATCGCGACGCCGTTGAAGCAGGGCGTCATCACCCGCGATCACATCCTCGGTGACCTGTACGATCTGGTGCCGGGAGCGGTCGGTCGCTCCAACGATCGCGACATCACCCTGTTCAAGAACGGTGGCGGCGCGCATCTCGATCTGATGACGTGCCGTGCGATCCTGGCGGCGGTGGTGAAGGCATAGGGATTACCATGCTGATGGTGCGCTCGACCAAGGAGAGACAGTCATGACGGACCCGATGTTGCATCACGTTTCGCTGGCGACAACCAATCTCGAGCGGTCCCACGCCTTTTATCGGGACGTACTGGGCTTACGCCGGATCGACCGTCCGGCCTTTCCCGTGGGCGGTATCTGGCTGACTTTGGGCGGCGCCGAGATCCATCTGATCGACAAGCCCAGTGGCAATTTCCGCAGCGACCGCACGATCGACACAGCCGAAACGCATTTCGCTGTCCGCGTCGCCGATTTCGAGGCAACGATATTGCGCCTGACGCAGATGGGTTATCGCGAGGACGCGGACCAAAACGATCCGCTACGCATCGTTATCATTCGCAGCGGTGTCGCCGGATATCCACAGGCCTATGTGCTGGATCCAGACGCCCACATCGTGGAAATCAACGCTGCGGCGTGAAAGGGTGAATAGCGACTGCTGCCGTCAGGCCGCAAGTCTACACTCGCGACTTCACGACTCACGATCTCACGTCCTTTACCCCAGCCGCATCAATTCAGCGATCGCGGCGCGTAGTTCATCCATGCCGGTGCCGGTTTCGGCGGAGGTGGCGAGCAGTACCGGATGTGCTGCCGGCCGGCGCGACAAGCCCTTGGCGGTAGCGGCAAAGACCTTGTCGAGTTCGCCCGGTTTCAACTTGTCGGTCTTGGTCAACACCGCCTGATAGGGCACGGCGCATTCGTCGAGCAGGTCCAGCGTTTCGATGTCCGTCGCCTTGATGCCGTGGCGCGAGTCAATCAGCACGAACACGCGCTTCAGCGGCACGCGGCCGCGTAAGTAGTCGCGGATCAGCTGCGTCCACTTTTCGACCTTGGCTTTCGGTGCCTCAGCGTACCCATAGCCCGGCATATCAACCAGGTAGAGATCGCCATTGCCTGTCGTGAAGAAGTTCAATTCCTGCGTGCGGCCCGGCGTGTTGGAGGCGCGAGCCAGCGCCTTGCGGCTAGTTAAAGCATTGATCAAACTTGATTTACCGACGTTGGAGCGGCCCGCGAAGGCAATCTCCAGCCGGTCAGGCAGCGGCAGGAACTCCAGCCCGACCACGCCCTTGACGAACTCCCACTGCGCCTTGCGCAAGATCTCGGCCGGATCTTCGGTGGGTTCAGTGTGCGGCATGGCGTTGGCTTCCGTGGTGCGGAGACTGGCGTGGTACTGGATGTTAGGCGCTTAATGCGCCTGCGCCGTTGCGAGTGCAATGACGAGCGGTGTTTGGTGTCAGGCCCATAGTGCGCTTGTACCACCACCGGTTCACTTGCGACGCCGCCGTCTGCGACTTGGCCTTGACGGGCCAATGGCGCGATGCGAGCGCCGATCTGCGCGCCATCTACGCCCAGCCGCAAGCGAGTCGCCATCAGGTGCGACACGGATGATGCCGGCGGTAGCGGCATCGCCTAGGTCGGTGGGAGCGTGACGATGGGGCCATCGGACCGGTAGGTCGGGTCAAGCCCTTCGCGCGACCAGACGCCACCGGGACTGCGGTGTGCGTGGCGTCGGGTCGCGCAAGGGCTCCCCCGGTCTACATGTTGGTAATTCCAGGCGCTCATCAACAGTCGGCGTGCCGGTTTTGCAGACCGCCCTTGAGCACCACGCGACGCGCACTATACTCCCCCGCATGGGACATTCGCGCCAAGATGGTGGGTTCAAGGCGGCGCCGAAGCGCCGAGCCAAGGTCAGCACGCGGGCGGAGCCGAAATCGGGCAAGCCGGCAGCGGCGCCGGCCGAGACGGCGGCGGGTACGCCGGTAACCGACGCGCGGCGCTCCAAGGCCGGTGACGTGCGGATGAAACCGCTGGACGGTTTCGGCGAGGCGGCTCAAGCCGTGTTTGAGACGCAGTCGACAACACTCAAGCTTGCCGACCCTGAAAACCCTTCCGACTTGCGCGCCGCCGCCGGACCGATGCGGCCTGACATGCCGGCAGCCAATGCTGACTTCGTGCCGTTCCGGCCGTCGCGGCCGGAGCAGGACATCAGCTTGCCGCTGAAGATCGTGTCACCCTACGAACCGGCTGGCGATCAGCCGACGGCGATTGCCGAGTTGGTGGCGGGCGTCAACAAGCACGAGCGCGATCAGGTGCTGCTCGGCGTCACCGGCTCGGGCAAGACCTTTACGGTGGCGCAAGTCATCCAGGCGACACAGCGGCCGGCGCTGATCCTGGCGCCGAACAAGACGCTGGCGGCGCAGCTCTATGGCGAGTTCAAGAGCTTCTTTCCGAACAACGCGGTAGAGTACTTTGTTTCCTACTACGATTACTATCAGCCGGAAGCCTATGTACCGCGCACCGACACCTTCATCGAGAAGGAAAGCTCCATCAACGAGCAGATCGACCGCATGCGCCACTCGGCGACGCGAGCGCTGATCGAGCGTAACGATGTGATTGTGGTCGCCTCGGTGTCGTGCATCTACGGCATCGGCGATGTGGAAACCTATTCGGCCATGGTGTTCGGCCTGAAGCAGGGCGAGCGCATCTCGCAGCGGCAACTGCTCGCCGACTTGGTGGCCTTACAGTACAAGCGCAACGAAGCCGCTTTTGTGCGCGGCACCTTTCGCGTGCGCGGCGATACGGTCGACCTGTTTCCATCGCACTTCGAGGATCGCGCTTGGCGCATCGCGATGTTTGGCGACGAGATTGAATCGATCACTGAGTTCGATCCGCTGACTGGCCACAAGACGGCAGAACTGCCCGGCATAAAGGTCTATGCCAACTCGCATTATGTGACGCCAAAGCCGACGCTCGAGCAGGCGGTCAAGCGCATGCAGCACGACCTGCAAATCCGGCTCGCCGAGTTCAACGCCGCCGGCCGTCTGCTGGAATCGCAGCGACTGGAACAGCGCACGCAGTTCGACATTGAGATGATCATGGCGACGGGTTCTTGCGCCGGCATCGAGAACTATTCGCGCTATCTGACGGGCCGCGCGCCCGGCGAACCGCCACCAACCCTGTTTGAGTACCTGCCCGACAACGCGCTGGTGTTCATCGACGAGAGCCACGTCACCATCGGCCAGCTCGGCGGCATGTTTCGCGGCGACTTTAATCGCAAGGCAACGCTGGCCGAGTTCGGCTTCCGGCTGCCGTCAGCGATCGACAATCGCCCCTTGCGCTTCGAGGAATGGAACGTCATGCGGCCGCAGACGGTCTATGTCTCAGCGACTCCAGGCAGCTGGGAGTTGGAACAGACGGGCGGCGTGTTCTCCGAGCA
Organism: Hyphomicrobiaceae bacterium; assembly: GCA_031402115.1. GTDB lineage: Bacteria > Pseudomonadota > Alphaproteobacteria > Rhizobiales > Hyphomicrobiaceae > JANNSA01. The sequence goes on from JANNSA010000435.1 coordinate 12,676, forward strand.
GGTGATCCGGCCCACCGGGCTGGTCGATCCGCAGATCGACATTCGCCCAGCGCGCACGCAAGTTGACGACCTGATCGACGAGGTGCGGCAGACGGCGCGCAAAGGCTACCGGGCGCTCGTCACGACGCTGACCAAGCGCATGGCTGAGGACCTGACCGAGTACATGCACGAGCAGGGCATCCGCGTCCGCTACATGCATTCCGACATTGAGACGCTCGAGCGTATCGAGATCATCCGCGACCTCAGGCTCGGCGCCTTCGACGTGCTGATCGGCATCAACCTGCTGCGCGAGGGCCTCGACATCCCAGAATGCGCGCTGGTCGCGATTCTCGATGCCGACAAGGAAGGCTTCCTGCGTTCGACGCGATCGCTCATCCAGACCATGGGCCGTGCCGCGCGGCATATCAACGGCACGGCGATCCTGTATGCAGACACGGTCACCGATTCGATGCGACGCGCGATTGCAGAGACCGACCGTAGACGCGAGCGACAACTCGCATATAACGAGACTCACGGCATCGTCGCGACAGGCGTCACCAAACGGATCAAGGACCTGATCGACGGCGTGTACGATCCCGACGAAGGCAGGAAGAAGCTGCGTACGGCGCAGACGCGGGCGCGGTACGAATCGATGCCGGAGAAGGACATGGAAAAGGAGCTGAAGCACCTGGAGCGGGACATGCTCGACGCCGCGAAGAATCTCGAGTTCGAGCGGGCGGCGCAGCTGCGCGACCGGCTGGTCGAGCTGAAGGAAGCGATGTTCGGCGTGGCGCTGCCAGGGACCGGCTGATGCGAATCGCGCGATGGTTCTCCGGCAAGGGCGCGGCCTCCCCCGCGAGCGCCGAGGGCGGCGCCGAAGCGGCGGCGGTGCTTTTCGTCTGCCTCGGCAACATCTGTCGCTCGCCGACGGCGGAAGGCGTGTTGCGAATGGCGCTGGAGCGGGCGGGCCTTGCCGGTCGGGTGCGTACCG
>JANNSA010000436.1:0-2512 GCA_031402115.1 Hyphomicrobiaceae bacterium
GTCTGAGGAGCCACGCCCGGCTGGCGCGCGGCCCCTGCAAACGCTGGCGTTCTTCGCAGGCCCCGCGACGGGCGGCCTCTGGGAAATTTCGGCGTCAATGTCACATATGGGGATGCTATCGTGAAGCGCCAGAGGGGTGTAGCCCGCTGTGATACGAGTGCGTGCCTTGTCCGATTGCACGGTGGATGCGTTCATTGCCGTACTTGTCGTGGAGCGCCCTTGGGCGCATGGCAAAGGCTAGCGAAGGGGATGCGTGATGGCAAAGGTGCTCGGCCTTGGTGGCCTGTTCTTCAAATCGGCTGATCCGGCGGCGACGCGCGACTGGTACAGCCGCGTACTCGGCATTCTGTCGGAGGAATGGGGAACCTTCTTTTCCCCAGACGCTGCCGCCGCGCATCCTGGCGCCGGGACGGTGTTCTCGCCCTTCAGTGCTGACACGGATTGTTCCGCACCGTCGGATAAGGAGTTTATGTTCAACCTGATAGTCGACGATCTGGATGGGGTCCTTGCCCGGTGCGCCGGACACGGGGTGGTCCCAGTGCGGACCCTACTGGCGGAAGTGAATGGCCGTTTCGCGCATATCATCGACCCGGAAGGGCGCAAGATCGAGCTTTGGGAACCAGAGCCAATGGCGTGAGGACCATTCTGCATCGACAGGCAACTCTGAATCCTGGTGGGCTTACAGCTTTGAAGCTCGAAACTACAAATGACGAGGAGTGACCTGCTCATCCTCATGAAAAGGAATTGATAAGAATGAGCGACGGCCAACAACGAAAGGCTGGCGATCCGGAATTCCAGCTGCTGCCGAGCCAAAACTTCGATCATCTCGACGCGGCCACCCGCGCCGAGATCGCCCGCCTGTACCACGAGGCGTTCGAGAAGTACGGCACCCTGGCACTGTGGAACGTCCGGCATTTTCCGGACCCGACACCGGGGCAGGCGCTTGCCATAACGCGGCAATTGCGGTTCGAAGGCAACTTGGGCGCCCGGCGGCAGGCAGAGCGCCTTGAGAGGCTGTGCGATGCCCGCGACTAAAATCCAGTCAGCCATCCTGTCGCTGCTGGCGCAGCACCGAACGCCAGAGAGCTTTGTTGCTGGTGGCGTGCCCATCAACAGGGACGGGCCGCGCTATTCCAATGACATCGACTTTTTCCATGACACGGCAACGGCGCTCACGGAGGCCGCTGTCAAGGACAGCGAGGTACTCAAGGCTGCCGGCTTCGAAGTCGTCTGGGAGCGGCAAATCCCAGGAATTTCCACGGCATCGGTGTTGCGCGATGGCGAACGGACCAAGTTAGAGTGGGTCGTCAATTCCGACTTCCGTTACTTTCCAGCCATTCCCGATGCTGAGTTCGGCTTTGTCCTACATCCCGCTGACCTAGCCATCAACAAGGTGCTTGCGGCAGCGGGCCGGCAGGAACTGCGTGACTTTGTCGACCTCGTCACCATCGCTGAGCAGTACTTGCCACTAGGCCCGATTGCCTGGGCAGCCGTGGAAGTTTCGCTCGGCTTCACGCCTGAAGGTTTGATTGGCGAGATACGCCGCAACCTGCGCTTTTCCGCCGAGGACTTTGCCAAACTGCAAGGGCCGCAGCCTCTCGATGGTGTCGGAGTGCTGCGCCGTCTGCGAAAAGCGTTGGACGCCGCCGAAACCTTCATCCTCGTCATGCCGAGTGATGCCGTGGGGGTGTTGTTCCTGGAGGGCGACCGGCCGGTGCAGCCCGACCCCAAGGCGCTCGACCGCTATCATTGGCACCGGGGGGCGCGGCGGGGGCACTGGCCGTCCAGTGCCGAGATCAGCGCTGCCATGCTGGAGCGTCACGGCATCGTGCCAGCGTCCGCACCCCGTGAGACGCCATGACGCCGCATCTTGCCGCCATCTACCGCTACCCCGTCAAGGGCCTGAGCCCAGAACTGCTCGACAGCGCGGCACTGACGTCGGGCGAAGCTCTGCCATATGACCGCGCCTATGCCATCGAGAACGGGCCGGGCCGGTTTGACCCGGACAATCCGGTGTTCCTGCCGAAGATCAATTTCCTGATGTTGATGCGTAACGAGCGGCTGGCGAAGCTGCGCTCACGCTTTGATCCGCCAACGACAACGCTGGCGATTGAGCGGGACGGGCGGCAGGTGGCGCGTGGTGATCTGTCGACCAAGCTCGGACGGCAGTTGGTGGAACAGTTCCTGGCCGCATTCATGAAGGACGATCTGCGCGGCGCTCCCCGCATCGTCTCCGCGCCCGGCCACAGCTTTGCGGATTGCGGCGAGAAAGTCGTGCACATCGTCAATCTCGCCTCAGTGCGCGAATTGCAACGCATCGCCGGGCGCGCCATTGATCCCTTGCGGTTCCGTGCCAATTTCTACGTCGACGGTGTCGCGGCCTGGAGCGAGTTGAACTGGGTGGGTCAATCGCTAAGGCTTGGCGCCGCTGAACTGACCGTGCAGGACCGCACCGTGCGTTGCGACGCCACTAATGTCGATCCAGCGACAGGCGTGAGGGATTTGGGACTGC
>JANNSA010000437.1:0-5179 GCA_031402115.1 Hyphomicrobiaceae bacterium
CGATCCGAAGCATCATCGGCTTCAGATCGGCATCGAGCGAATCGATTGCATCGGGCGGCATCCCGAGCTTGAATCAGCCCGCCAGCCCGCGATCAATGCCAACGACCCGAGTCAGACTGCCGCAGAGGGGTGAGCAATTACGGATGTTCGATTACAGAAACACCAATACCCCGGAGATCAAAATGCTGCTCTTCTTTGATGGCCTCATCAATCTGATCGAGAAACTGCTGAACCCAAATTCCACGAATGATTGGCGCGATTGAAACCTAGCAATGGTTGGATACAAGTTGGGGACACAATACTGAATTCGGTTCACTCTACCGCGCCATCAGGCACAGTTCGTGCCGCCGAATTGAGTTTTGTGTCCCCGGATATAGCCGGTTACGGACTTCGGCCAATGACCACCGCACCGGTCTGCTTGGCCTTATGCTCCGGCTCGACGTGGATGGTGATGACGACGTCGTCGTGCGCCGCTCGAATGGAATTCTCGATGCGGTCGCACACGGCATGGGCGTCGGTGACGCTCATCGAGCCGGGCACCACCAGATGAAAGTCGACAAACGTGCGGCTGCCAGCACGGCGCGTGCGCAGGTCGTGTGCCTGCAGCGCGCCAGTTGCGTGTTCGGCGATCAGCGCGCGCACGCTGTCCAGTTCATCGGTGGGCAGCGAGCGGTCCATCAGGCTCGACAGCGAGTGCCCGACCAGCCGCCAGCCTGACCAAAGGATGTTGCCCGCCACCAAGGTCGCGAGCAGCGGATCGAGCCACCACCAGCCGGTCGCGACGGCCAGGACAATGCCGCCGAGCACGCCGGCCGATGACAGCACATCGGCCCACAGATGCTGGCCGTCAGCGATGAGGGCGGGGGAACGCAGCCGCGCGCCCTCACGCAGCAGCGTGCGGCACCACAGGGCGTTGAGGCCGCCGGCCAGCGCGTTGACGAGCAGGCCTTCCACCGGCACCGTCAGCAGCCGCGCCGCCTGAAAGCCCATCCACGCCTCACGCAGAATGGCGAGTGCCGCCAGCACAATCAGCACGCCTTCCACCACAGCGGAAATGTACTCAGCTTTGTGATGCCCGTAGGGGTGATTGCTATCAGCCGGCCGCCCCGCCATATGCACGGCAACCAGCGCTGACATCGCGGCGACGACGTTGACGATGCTCTCCACTGCGTCGGAATAAAGCGCAATGGATCCCGTTAGCGCATAGGCCAGCGTCTTCAGCCCCAGCACGACGATGCCGACGCCAATGCTTCCGAGTGCCAAGCGTTCGGTCTGCTGCAGCACGGCGCTCGCGATCCTTGATGCGGTGGTTTGTGCACTGCCGCATAGGCGCAATCGCGCGGGTAGTCCATGCGGCGTCAGTGAGCGATCTCATGATTGCCCCAATGATGCCGCTGACGCACGCGCCACAGCCCCAGGCATATTCCGAGGTGCAAGCTCTTTGTGAGCGTCGAAGGTTGATAAGTACCGTTGGTCGCATCGTTCGCGACGGGGACGCGGCGCTCCCCGCTCATCCCGAAGGTCACGGGGTGGGGGGCGCGTGCCGTTGCAGAGCTATCCTGGTATTCATGTCCCCGTGCTTGGCGCCAGCGCCCCATTTGAAAGCTCGATGATGCCGCGGTTGAGCTCGGCGCCGAGCAGGATGATCACAGCGATCGCCTGGAAAAAGATCAGCGCCACCATGATTTGCGATAAGCCAGCGTAGAAGCGCGTGTAGTCGCTGAATTCTAGGTAGCGCGAATACAAGCCAGCGAGCAGCAGCATCAGCACCATCGACAGCAGCACGCCCGGCCAGACTTCGGCCAGGCTGCGCTGACCGCTGGCCAGCCACAGATGAACGGAAATCAGATACGCCCCGACAATAGCGCCAGCCACCAGGTAGCGCAGCAACAGCGACGGCAACGAGTTGTCGAGCATGGAGCCGAACGGCGTCACGTCGAGCGGCAGGGCTTCCACCAGCTTTGGCCCGACCACCAGCACCCAGGTCAGCGCCAGGATGGCGATGGCGCTGATCAGCACAAACAGGGCGCTCAAGCCAAGGCACAGTGGATAGGGCCGGTTTTCGGTGACGCGATAGGCGCCGTTCAGTGCCGTGCGCAGCGTCTCATTGGCGCTGGTGGCAAAGAACAAAGCAAGCGCCCCGCTGAGGGTCAACAGGCCGACTTGGCTCTGGTTCATGATCTGCTGGATCTGCGGCGCCAGCGCTTCCACCACGCCCTTTGGCAGCACCGTGAACAGCCGCTCCACGGCTTGCGCCGCCAGTTCGCGCCCGCCGAACACGCTGGCAACGGCACCCAGGAAAATGCAGAACGGGAAAATCGAGACAATGAACGAGAACGCCACCGCACCCGCCATGGCGAAGCCGCTGTTCTGATACAGCCGGTACAACGCTTCCACGACTTGCCGGTACCGTTCCATGCTTGTTTTCCCCCTTGCCCCGCCGTCCGGGGACCCTAGCCCAGCCAGGGGCGCGGCGGCGAGCCAAGAATGCCGCACGCCTTGGCGCCAAGTCCATGCTCGGCAAGCATTGGCTGTTTGAGTGATGCCGTACCGGGCACATCCTTGCAATCATAACGCATTGCGTTATAGTACCTCGTACGGGAGTGCGTTGTGCGAATCTTCATAACGAAGTGGTTCCGAAGGTTCGCGCGCCGGGAACGCATCTCGGATGCTCTGTTGATCGCGGCAATCGAACAGATCGAAGCTGGCCAGATTGATGCAGATCTTGGTGGCGGCGTCATCAAGCAGCGGATCGCCAGGACTGACAAAGGCAAGTCCGGCGGTTATCGCACCTTGATCGCCTTTCGTGTCGAAACCCGAGCGGTGTTCGTGTTCGGCTTCGCCAAGAGCCAGCAGGATGATGTGGATTCTGCAGATTTGACCCGCATCAAAGGCGCGGCCTCGGTACTGTTGGGCTACGACGACGATGCGCTGATCGGGGCCATGATTGACGGCGAACTCTGGGAGTTGTTCGGATGATCAAACGTTACAAGAGCCCGATTGCCGCCGCCATACACGAGACCATGGAAGGCCTCCACGAGAGCGGCTTGGTCGACAAGAAAACCATGCGCGAGTTCGACGAGACCTGCCTCACGGTCGTCGAAAAGCCAACGGCGGCCGAGATCGCGGCACTGCGCGAGCGCGAGGGCATGAGCCAGAAGGTGTTCGCCCGCTACCTCAATGTGCCAGTCACTTTGGTGTCGCAATGGGAGCGGGGCGAGCGCAATCCAAGCGGGGCGGCGATCAAGTTGCTGGCGCTCGTCAAGGCTAAGGGCATCGATGCGATCGCCTGAGACGTGGCGGCATGCTTGAAGGGCGTGGGATCATGCGCGCTTGCTTTTGCTGGTGGCCCGTGGCCATTGTCCGGCCGAAGTCACCAGAGAGGATACATGGCTAAAGAAGAACTCCTGGAGTTTCCAGGAACCGTCACCGAGCTGCTGCCGAATGCGATGTTCCGCGTCAAGCTGGAGAACGGGCACGAAGTGATTGCGCACACCGCTGGCCGTATGCGCAAGAATCGCATTCGCGTGCTGGCTGGTGACAAAGTTCAGGTTGAGATGACGCCGTATGATCTTTCCAAAGGTCGCATTACTTATCGGTTCAAGTAAACGCGCTGGTACTGGTGCTGGCGCCGGTGCGGCGACGCGGGCTGATCCGCCACCGCTGTCGGAAACCATCCGGCGAGCGCGGGCGCGCGTCAAACCAATTGGCCGGCGTGCGGCGCTGAAGCCAAAACTGGTGCTGGCCAGCGCCTCGCCGCGGCGGCTGGAACTGCTGGCGCAGGTCGGCATCACGCCCGACGCGCTGCGGCCGGCATCGATTGACGAAACACCGGAAAAGGGCGAGCGGCCCCGCTCCTATGCTGGCCGTGTGGCGCGGGAAAAGGCTGAAGCAACGCGGGACGCGATCGCCGACGATCCGGCGCTGGCCGATGCTTACATCATCGCCGCCGACACCGTCGTCGCGTGCGAAGGCCGCATTCTGATCAAGCCGCAATCGGTTGAGGAAGCGGTGGCAACCCTGAAACTGCTTTCGGGCCGCGTGCACAAGGTGTTCACGGCGATCTACATGCTGACGCCCGACGATTCGGTGCGGCGGCATCTGGTAACGACGCGGGTGCGGTTCAAGCGGCTGACGCAGAACGAGATCGACAGCTACGTCGCCTCGCGCGAATGGCGCGATAAGGCAGGTGGCTACGCCATTCAGGGCTTGGCCGCCGCGTTCGTGCAAAAAATCGTTGGTTCATACACCAATGTCGTCGGGCTGCCGCTGGCCGAAATCGTCACGATGCTGACGAGCGAGGGCATGCCCGTGCACTACAACTGGCTGCGCCACGCCGAGACTGATTGATGGCTGATTCCGGCACCCAACCCAGTCCCGCGCCCAAGGCGCCGGCCTGCCCGATCTGCAAACGCCCAAGCACGCCAGCGACACGGCCGTTCTGTTCAAAGCGCTGCGCCGATGTTGACTTGCACCACTGGTTCGCCGGCAGCTACGCCGTGCCGATCGAGGAACCCAACTCCGACGACGAGCCGGCATCAGGGTCTGGCAGCGAGGACGACAGCGCGGGTTGACGGTTGCAACGCTGATGTCTCGGCGGGCGATGCATAATCCGTTTGCTGTGCTTGGCATTCAAGCCGCATGTCGTCAGGTGCGAACAACTGCTAGTATTAGTTGCATCATAGTATAATATGCAACCTTCGATATTTGTGTGGGTGGACATGTCCGGCACTGGGGCAGGACAGCCAGATCGACACATCATCGCGTCATGTTCGACCTCCCACGCATTTCATCCAACCTGTCGCTTGCAGCTCTTGCTGGACTGGCATTCATTGCCGCGTCGTCAACCATCACCGGCGTAATTGACGGCGACAGTGTCGTGCTTGGCACGGGCGAGCACGCCCGTGTCATCGGGCTCGACACGCCGGAATTGCGTGGCGGGCCGGCCTGTAGCCTTGAGCTGGCGCGAACCGCCAAGGCGCGGCTTGTGGAAGCGTTTCAGAAGGGCGAAGTGTCGTTGCGCCGGGTCGCCGGGCGCGAGGCCTATAATCGCGTGCTGATCGATGTCGCGATCCGCGGCGAGCCGATGCTGACGGTCGGCCTCCGGGAGGGTTGGGCAAGAGCCGCCGACGGCCGCCGGCTGCCGGCCTGGTGCGAGTCGTAGCCGCTGCCGTCAGCG
>JANNSA010000438.1:0-11035 GCA_031402115.1 Hyphomicrobiaceae bacterium
CGCGCTCGCAGGGTTCGCCAGGTCGCCCTTATTGTCGTGGGAACCCTTAACCGGGGGCGTGCAATGCAAGGAACCGAAGCCTGCCGCATAGGAGCGGAGGAAGCGCTTGAGTTGTCTGGTACGAACAAGGTCCGCTTCACCGAGATGCAGGCCGAGTTCGCGGACCGTTTGCGACGGCTTAAGATCGCCAAGTCATTCGTGATCTACTCGCGATCCTGGGCAGAGCACAGTCTTTGGGTGGCCCGCTCGGCCGTCCCCGCTGACATGCCGAGAGTCGTCAGAAGCGGCGCCTCGGACGGGACAGAGCGGTCCGCAAAGGAAGCTCTGATCGATGTAAACTTCGGCGACTGCAACGTCATTAGCCGCTACAGCAACGGTGGCGAACCGAGCTGCGTGCTCCATTTGCGTCATGACGCCGAACATCCGCCCCTCAATCTGCGCGAACGTGAGCTTCTAAAGCGTTGTTTTACGCGCGCGTATTGCACAATGCTGGCCATCAAGCGTACCGAGATCCGTTCACAAATTCTGACACGCGCGCGAAGCGATACGTTGTCGCGCCTCGCCGACCACAGTCTCGACGTCGTGAAGTCAGCACTGGCATGTGAAAGTGTGGCAATATTTTTTCGCCATCGCAACGGCTCGGCACTGCTGGAATCGCTCGGCAGCACAAACGGGATCCGATTGCCTGTCGCTACAGCGGCCGCAGGCGGACCCAGGATGCGCGTCGTGGTTCCATTCGGTCCCGAGATTACCGATCTTCTCAGCACCGGCACTGTAATGGTTCAGAACAACGGAGAGTCCGGGCGCGAGCGGCGCGAATTCGACGATGTGGGCCATGGGCCGATCCGCAACGTCCTCTACGCGCCGATGACGCTGCAGCGGGAGCTCCGGGAGTTCCGCGTCGATCGCGCAATCGGAGGAAAGCAGCGCGCATCTTGGCGAGCCAGCGGTATCGTCCGCGTTACCAATCTTTTGACGGGCGTCCGGCCAGACGGTCACGCCGACCAAGTGCCGCGCTTGGCGACCTGGGAAGACCTCTACCTGCTCGAGTTCGTGGCCGAACTGATCTTCGTTCTGTCGCGCGCGCTGGTGGAACAAGGAAAGTATGAGTCGGAGCTGGAGCGGGCGCTGCACGGATTTCGCTACCTCATCCGCGGCGCCACGCTCAATAGTACCGAGGTTTATCGCGCCATCACCAGCGGCGTCGAAAACGACGCGCGCTACCGGCCCTTGATGTTGAAGGACCACCCAGGAGGTTACTACACGGTCGGGCGGGTACAGAATTTCCAAGCTGACAGTATGGCCTTCCTGGAGGACATGGACGCACAGATGGACAAGGTAACGCGCCGGCATGTGATCGAGCGGCGACCGAGCGTCGTCATCGAGCACTTTCATCGTGACGTGCTGATGGTGGCCGTGAAGAATGCCGAGCGGGCAGTCGAGATCTACGACCGGCGCAAAGTACATTTCAATAGTCTTGCTGATGCCGGGTCTCTCGATATCCGAGAGGTAATGGGCGATGCCAGCGCGTTCGTCGCGGTGTTTCGCAATCTGTTCGAGAATTCGCTGAAATACGCCCGCCGCAACGACGCGGAGCCACACATTGTGCTGGCCGTCGACCTGACGAAGAAACATGCGGTCTACGTCGATGTGCGCGACTTCGGGCTCGGCGTCACGTCCACTGAGCGTCAATTTCTGTTCACTGATGGTTTTCGTGGCTCCGCTGCCTATGCGGCCGGCGCCACTGGCAGTGGGGTCGGGTTGGTGTACAGCCGGCAGATCATGACCGCCTATGGGGGCGAACTGACCTTGGTGAAAACTCCGGACGACGGCCGTGGTGGCGCAAAGTTCCGCCTGACTTTCAAGCGACGCGAGACGCGAAAATGACCGATTACTCGCCGATGCGCATTCTTTGGATCGATGAAGAGGGGTTCGGCATCAGGCGTTACATTGACGTTTTGCGGTTTGAACAACACATCGTCGAGACCCTTGCGGACGCTCGATCCGCTGTCGATCAGCTGCACGCATCGCATCGCGACTACGATGCAATCATTGTCGATGTGATGTTGCCGTCGGGCGATTCGACTCTGTTTCCACCCGAAACGACAGATGATGATGTCTCGACAGGGATCGTGCTAGCGCGGCTGCTGATCGAGGGTAGGCCGCCCCACTTTAAGCCGCTTGAAGAGGTTCAAGGGCGCCTCCTTCTCTTCAGCGGCAATAGCACACCGAAGATTGTTGAGAAATTGGTCCGCCTCGTGAATGAACACAAGGTGCACTATTTGGAAAAATCAAGCCAGCTTGACGCTATCGGTTTTGCGAGAAAGTTGCGCGAGTTTTTCCGTGAGCGGCGGCCAGTGCGATGATTTGGTTTACTCAAGCTCAGCCGATTGACGTTGTGGCCTATATTGCCTTGGCGGCAACATTCAGTCTCGGCTTGGTGGCGACCATGCTCGCTACCGCTCAACTTTGGGTCGCATTGCGCGTCAATGCGCGAATTGGAAAGCTGGAGCGGCGTGTTTCGGACAATGAAGAAATTGCGCAGTTGGCCGAACGCCGGGTGGACCTGACAGTGAAAGCGTTGCATGCATTGCAGCGATATTTGACAGCGGTAGACTACGAGCTGGACGCGCCGATCCTGTCGGATGCGCAGCGATGTGAATTGCAGTCCACCAAGAGTATCATTCAAAGGGAGATTTTAAAGCTTGGCCATGAATTCTCGCTGTTTCACTACGAACGGCCACGCCGCGTGGCGGCACTTCGCATATTAGCTTTCCAGAATGGCGACTATGACAGCCTCGCATACATCGAGGCGATTCTTGAAATTCGGCGCAAATCGGTTCAACCCGACGATCTCGACGAGATGAAACACCTGAAGCAATCCCTTCAGGCCCTCAAGGGTCGCCTTCGCCAAATCAGCATCGGCAAGTGAGGGGCACGGTGTCTGTGTGCGGTGTCTGGCACCAACTGGTGCCAGTAAAGCTGGCGCTGGCCAATCTGCCGCCATCTGAAGTGGCAATGGTGCGCCGAGTGTCAGCCGTCTCATGGCGCCTGCCGATGTTTTGGTTGAAGGGGCATGGCCGCGACATCGCCAAGGTGCTGACGTGGCATGTGGTCGAATGGTTGTGGGCCGAGGGTCATACCAACGTCTGGCTGGCGGCCAATCCCGATCCAAGCGCGCAGGCTGCGGATGTCTATGACGGCCGCGATGGGTGGCCGACCGGCGCGGCACAAGGCGATAGCATCGTGCAGTGGCTGGAAGCAGAAGGCGTCCCATAGAATGCAGCGCTATGGCGAAACCTAGCGTCAGTTGCCTTCCCTGGTTGCCCAGGTTCGCGGAGTTGACTAAGCCTTGGGGCTCGATAGCCTCGACGCCCCCGCCCAAGAGCATGAGCGAGCCGCCATGATTGATCTGACTGATCCCAGCATATGGGCGGGACTAGCCAGCCTGACGGCCCTCGAAATCGTGCTGGGCATCGACAATATTGTGTTCCTGGCGGTGCTGGTGGCGCGGTTGCCGAAGCATCAGCAGGAGCGGGCGCGGCGCTGGGGCCTGATCATGGCGTTCGGCATGCGCGTGGCGCTGCTGGTCTCGCTGTTCTGGATCATTGCGCTGACGCAGCCGGTTATTACGCTGTTCGGAATTCCCTTCTCCTGGCGCGATTTCGTGCTGATTGCCGGTGGCCTGTTCCTGATCGCCAAGGCGACGCATGAGATCCATCGCGACATCGATGAGGAACATGACGGCCAGCCCGATGCCGACGGCGCGGTGATCGCGGGCGTCAGCAATTTCGGCATCGTCATCGCGCAGATTGCGGCGATTGACTTGGTGTTCTCAGTTGACTCGATCATCACCGCGATCGGCATCGCCGAGCATGTGGAAGTCATGATCGCGGCGATCGTCATCGCCATGCTGGTCATGTACTTTGGTTCGGGCGTGGTCGGGCGCTTCATCGAGCGGCATCCGACCACCAAGATGCTGGCGCTGTCATTCCTGCTCCTAGTTGGCGTAGCACTGGTTGCCGACGGCATGCACTTCCACATCCCGCGCGGCTTCATTTACTTCGCCATGGTGTTTGCGGTGCTGGTGGAACTGTTCAACATCCTGGCGCGGGCGCAGCGCCGCAAGCGCAAGGAACGTAAGGCGTTGCAGCGCGCGCAAGTCGCAGCGACGACGCAGCCGACAGGTCAAGGGGTCTGACTGATGCAGGTGCTGACGCTGAATGACGGCATTGCTGAAGTGCAGGTAGTGCCAACGCTTGGCGGCGGTCTGGCGTCCTATGATCTGCTGGTCGAGGACCGGCGTGAGCCCTTGTTCCGGCCGTGCCGGACACCAGCGACGGCAGGGTTTCTCGATCTTGCCAACTTCAACATGCTGCCGTGGTCGAACCGCATCTCTGGCGGTGGCTTCACGAGCGATGGAACCTTCTACGCCTTGCCGCTGAATGTTCCGGGCATGCGCTTTCCCATCCACGGCAACGGCTTTCTGCTGCCGTGGAGCGTAACGGCGGCGAGTGCCAAGGCGGTCACGCTGGCGTTGCGCTCCGAAGGCCCTGGCCCTTATCGCTATGATGGCGAGACCGCCTACCGGCTCGATGGCGGGGCGCTGACGATGTCGATCGCCATGACTAACCGGGCGTCGGTCGCGCTGCCTTATGGTGGCGGGTTCCACCCATGGCTGCCGCGCACACCGGGATTGATGCTGACTGTGCCGATGGCGCAGGTGGTGCTCAAGGATGCCGAGGTGATGCCAGCCAGCGTCGCGCCGGTTGCTGAGCATCCTGAGTTTGATTTCCGCGATGGCCGCGCGCTGCCGCACGGGCTGCTCGACAACGACTTCCTGGGCTGGGACGGCACGGCGCTGATCGACTGGCGTGATCGCGGCATTCAGCTGGCGATCGACGCGACAGGCGATCCGAGGCTGCGTACCATCATCATTTATTCGCCCGGCAAGGCTGCCAACTTCTTCTGCATCGAGCCTGTCAGCCATCGCTCCGACGCAGTAAACTTGGCCAGTGGACCTGAGGTCAGCGGACTGGTGATGCTGCAACCCGGCGAGCGGCTGGAACTGACAGTTGAGTTCCGGCCCAGCCAAGACGGACGGTTATCGTAGATGCGCATATTGCTGACCAATGACGACGGCATTGACGCGCCCGGCCTGCATGCCTTGCGCGAGATCGCGTCGCATCTATCGGACGATGTCTGGTTGGTGGCGCCCGAAAGCAATCAATCGGGTAAGGGGCATTCCCTGTCGCTGCACGAGCCGCTGCGCATGCGCGAGATTGGCGACAAAGCGTTCGCGGTGCGCGGCACGCCGACTGATTGCGTGCTGATGGCGGTGCGCAGCGTCATGGCCGATGCACCGCCGGACTTGCTGCTGTCGGGCGTCAATCGTGGCTCAAACGTTGCCGAGGACATGACCTATTCCGGCACTATAGCCGCTGCCTTCGAGGGCACGCTGGTTGGCATCCGGTCGATTGCGTTGAGCCAGGCGTTTGGCCCCGACCGGCCAATGCCGCGCTGGGAAACGCCGATCGCGCACGCGCCAGCATTGCTGAAACGCCTGATCGCTCTGGACTGGGACGCCGGCGTGCTGATGAACGTTAATTTCCCCGACTGCGCGCCCGACGACCTGACCGGAACGCGCGTGACCCGCCAGGGCCGCCGCGATCCCGGCCTGCTCGGCGTCGAGGCGCGCAAAGACACCTGGGGCGAGGCCTATTACTGGCTCAACTACGAGCGCCGTCCGTCGCGCGGCGTCGCCAAGGACAGCGACCTTGCCGCTATCTATGCTGGTGCCATATCAGTGACGCCGCTGCACCTCGACATGACTCATGACCCGACGCTGGCGAGCTTGGCTAAGGCACTGGCATAGAGTGCGAAGGCCTAAGCTGCGGATGGCCCATTGCGGCCATCCTGCAGCCTGTTTCCTCACGCTTTGCCGCCGGCCCAGGCCGGCAGCACGGCGGCCGCAGCCGTGGCGGCGTAGGCGCGCTGCAGCATCGACACGGAAACGGGGGGTACGCTTTGCGGCTCACCCGTCAGTTTTGGGAACAGTACATCGCGCGGCGTTTCGGCGCGGTGGACGGGACGCTCGACCTCGAAATCATCGTCGGCCGCGCAAGCATAACCAGCGGCTCTTGCGGCTGCCATCAAGGACTCTTCACTCATACCAAGTTTCCTCCGGAGGAGAGGAGACATGCCCTCTACAGCACGTCACTGATGACATTAAGCTGTGACAGAAAGGCGACTGTCAACCATGCACTGCAACATTTCGCCACAGTGCCTGAAATTGCTCGAATGGTTCGCTGATGTCGCCTCGGGTCGTTAGCCTCATAGCGGAACGCACAGTAGGCCTGTTTGGTTCACAGCACGTTATGGCTGCCGTCACAGAAGGGCGCGTCATCGGTCGACTTGCAGCCGCAGAGGAAAGCCGGCCCCGTCATATCGGCAACAAATGCCTTGGGCTCCAGGCCTGTGCCTTTGTGCGAACCGTCGCACAGGGGTTGGTTTTTCGAACGGCCGCAGGCACACCAGAAATAGCGCTTGCCAGCTTCGAGTTCGAGCTGATACGGCCCTTTTTGCGCGATGATAGCGTCTTCGGCCATGTGTCCCTCCCGGTCGATGAATTGGTATGACCCATCGCTGTAGCGGAGATCGGGCGCCGGAACAATCGAGGTAGGCGGACATCACGCGAATTCCAGCCGGGCCAGCGCGATCAAGCGGCTGGTTCGAAATCGCAGTCGCTTCCGTGTTCCCGTTGCGACGCAACAAGGGCCGCCACGACGCGCGGCGGCTGGAGCCAGGTAACGCCAACACGAAGTTCATTCCGACCAGGGTCACAGACAAGTAATTGGCTTGCGGCGACCAAATTGAACATCATGTTCGTCCGGTCATCATATCTTCAGCCCGTTGCATGTCCTCATCCCGTTGCATTGATTGTCAACTTGTGCGGGCCTAGACTCCAGAGGGCGCAATGGAATGGTGCCCAGGTAATTCGCCAGGGCCGCCGTCGTGGTCCCCGCGATAGGGAGGCATTCGCCATGAACGTGTTTGGCTTTGTCCTGGTATCGCTTGCGGTGTTCATCGCGTTGGCGATGACGCGGGCAAAACTCACCATGTGGGCCGGCGGGCTGGCGGCGCTTGCCGCTGTCTGGATGCTATACAAGGGGCTGCACGGCGCGCTCGGACCGCTGGAAGCCGCCGCCGCTTTGCTTCCCGCCGTGATCCTCGGTCTGCTGACGGTAACGGGCTTCAGGCGCGCGGTGCTGATCAATCCTGCCATGAGCATGGTCAAGCGCATCCTGCCGCCGGTGTCCGACACCGAGGCGCAAGCGCTCGAGGCTGGCACCATCGGCTTTGACGCGGAATTGTTCTCCGGCACGCCCGACTGGTCGAAGTTGCGGAGGGTGCAGGCCATACGACTTGCGGCCGACGAGCGCGCCTTCCTCGACGGACCCACGGAAGAACTCTGCCAGATGGCCAAGGATTGGGAAATCCGCCATGCCGAGCGCCGGATCCCCGATGCCATCTGGACGTTCGTGCGGGACCGGGGCTTTCTCGGCATGCTCATTTCCAAGGAGCATGGCGGGCTTGGTTTCTCGCCGCAGGCGCAGTCGCTGATCATCGGTAAAGTGTCGTCGCGCAGTCCCGATGTCTGCACCGTCGTGATGGTACCGAACTCGCTCGGGCCGGGCGAACTGATCGAGAAGTACGGCACGCCTGCGCAGAAGGAGCACTTCCTGCCGCGGCTGGCCAAGGGCATTGAGATCCCCTGTTTTGGCCTGACCGGTCCGACGTCCGGCTCCGACGCCGCCAACATGCGCGACATCGGCATGGTGACCAAGGGTATGCACGAGGGCCGCGAGGTGCTTGGCATCCGGGTGAACTGGGAAAAGCGTTACATCACGCTCGGGCCGGAAGCGACGCTGCTGGGGCTGGCATTCCAATTGTTCGATCCCGACAAGTTGATCGGCGCGACTGAGGATGTCGGCATCACCGTGGCGTTGATCCCAACCCAATATCCCGGCGTGCGCATTGGCCGCCGTCACTTGCCATCTGGTTCGGCGTTTCCAAACGGGCCGAACTGGGGTGAGGACGTCTTCATCCCGATGGACTTTGTCATTGGCGGTCAGGCGATGGCCGGCCATGGCTGGCGCATGCTGATGGAGTGCCTGTCGGCTGGCCGCTCAATTTCACTGCCTTCGTCGTCGGCGGCTGGCGCCAAGATGATGCTGCGCGTCACCGGCGCTTATGCCCGCATCCGCCGCCAGTTTGGCCTGTCCATTGCTCGAATGGAAGGCATCGAGGAGCCGCTCACCCTGCTTGTCGAGCACGCTTACGTATTGGAAGCAGCGCGCGCGACGACGGCGGCGATGGTTTCGGCTGGGGAGCGCCCGTCGGTGCTCGGCGCGATCCTGAAATACCAGTCCACCGAGCGAATGCGTGCGTGCGTCAACGCCGCCATGGACGTGCATGGCGGCCGCGGCATCTGCGACGGGCCGGCCAACTATCTGCAGGCCGCCTATCAGATGGTACCCGTCGCCATCACCGTGGAGGGCGCCAACATCCTGACGCGCTCGCTGATTACCTTTGCGCAAGGCGCACTGCGCTCGCATCCCTTTCTGATTAAGGAGATGCAGGCGGCGCAGAACCCGGATCGCGCCAAGGGCCTGGACACCTTTGAGCAGGCCTTCATGGGCCATGTCAGCTTCAGCTTGGCGAACATGGCGGCGTCGCTCGTGCATAATCTAACGGGTGGCTGGTTTGCGCAGGCACCGGCAGGCACGGGCGAGATGGCGCGCTGGTACCGGCAGCTTTCACGCGGTTCGCGCAACTTCGCGTTCGTCGCTGACCTGACGGTGGCCATCCTCGGTGGCGGCCTGAAGACCAAGCAGAAGCTGACCGGTCGCATGGCCGACGCGCTGTCCGAGCTCTATCTGCTGTCGTGCACGCTCAAGCGCTTCGAGGATGATGGCCGGCTAGCGACCGATGCAGTGTTCGTTGAACTGGCGGCGCGCAATGGGCTGGCGCGGTTTCAACGGGCGCTTGGCGGCGCCATCGATAACTTCCCGAATGCGCCGGTGCGCTGGCTGATGCAGCTGGTGTGTTTTCCGCTCGGCCGCCGGTTCAAGCCAGCCAGCGACGCGTTGGGCCGCAAGGCGGTGGCGCTGGTCATCGAACCCGGCGAAGTGCGCGACCGGCTGACGCGCGATATCTTCATTTCAAAAGACCCCAACGACGCCACCGGCATTCTGGAATACACGCTGCCTAAGGTCGTGGCGGCCGAGGAAACCGTGCGCAAGGTGGAGCGCGCGGTACGCAAGGGCGAGATCAAGCGTTATCATGGCAACGATTGGCTGGCGGATGCCGAGGCCAAGGGCATCGTCACGGCCGCCGAGTGCGCCATGCTGCGCGAAGTGGAGGACCTAACGGCGCGGGTGATCGCGGTGGATCATTTTGATCCACGCGAGCTGGCGCCGAACTACCGGGTGATTTCCAACACAACGACGGTGCCGAGCACGATGGCCGCGGAGTGATGCTGGTGCCAATATTCGGGGTACGTGACGCCCCTTGCCGTTCCGTGCTACACGTCCCGCATGGCTAGAACCGAAGCGATTTCCACATTCTCTGCGGCGCTGGCCAAAGCCGATGAGGCGAGACTTGCGGCCATAACCGCAGTCGTTGCCGAGCTTTCAAGTCTCGATACGGCAGCCGTGCTGTCGGTAGCTGACGGGCTCCGTGAGATGCAAGCCCGGCACGGTGCGCTGCGGCAGCTCAGCCCGCGCGAGCTCGACCTGGTCGCCCAGTCGAAGGCAGACTTCGCAGCTGGGCGCGCCTACGGCGTCGAGGAGGCCTTTGCCCGTATCGATGCGGGCCTGGCCGCCCGCCGCGCCGCCCGTGTATGAGATCGGTCCGTCTGTCCGCCACGTTTGGTGGTCAACTTGAAGAATTGCTCGCCCAGGGCGAGCCGAAGTTTGGCGCTGCCGTCGTCGAAGCCAAGAAACAACTCGTTCGCGCGGCCATCGTCAACCATCTGGCGGCCTTTCCGGGAACTGGCCGGCTCGAGCCTGAACATGGCCTATACATATGGTCTGTCCGCCGCACACCGTTCGTGCTGCTCTACGATTTTGATGATGCCGAGATCAGAGTCCAAATGGTTGTACACAAACACTCCGACAGGAGTGGGATTGATCCCGCGTCGGTTGAATAGTGATGGCCGCTGCCCCCTCACGCATCCAGCACCGGCTCGGCCGCGAATTCCAGCCCTGGTGGGGCCAGCCGCACCATGCCGGCCTTGATGATGCGCGTAGCGATGGCGCCGTCCAGACCACGGCAGTGATGGAGGATGGCCCGCACTTCCAACTGCACGATGAGATAGTGCTCGATGCTCGGGACGGAGAAGCATTCCACCAGTTTTGCGCCCGTGGGGGTGGTTGTGTCGTCGCGTTCGGTGCTCGGCGACACGACCTTGCAAACGATGAGTGGATCGGGCAGCAGGCGCGAGCGGCGGTCGGCAATCGGCGCGCAGGCGACGGCTGCGTCGGGTTCGCGGCCGTGGTGCTCGCCAATGCGCACCGTCATGCCGTCCGTGAACACCGTGCCGGCAAAGCCGGCGGCGCGGGCGGCGTCACGCAGGGCGATGTAGAGCGCGGGTTTCACAAGGTTGTGGCCACCGCTTTCCCCGGGCCTAGCCACCACCTCTCCATCGACAAGCTCATAGCGGCCGGAGGGCTGATGGGCAGACCAGATCAGGAAGTCGTCCAGCGTCATGCGCTGATGCGTCTCGGCAAGTGACATGTTTGGAGACTATTGTAAGCGGCCGCGCAAATCCAGTTGACGGCGTTGACGGCACCAGGCCGAGAATTTCTCGCACCAGCCTTGCTCGTGCAAGGGGCACCCGCCATCCATTGGCGAGGCTTTCCCCGTAGCGCCTTGGTGCAACAGACGCGAACACCGGGTATGTTACTGGGCGGGCGCGACGAGTCTCGCCCCGACGCTCTTGGCCCCCGTGCCCACTTCACGTCCGGAACAG
>JANNSA010000439.1:0-4284 GCA_031402115.1 Hyphomicrobiaceae bacterium
CACCACTGATGGAGAAGCCACTGGCGCAAGCGGCTGGGCTTGGCTGGCAGGGTAAGCACACCAACCTCGTCTCGCGCCAGCTGGGTTCCTGGTTCTTCCTCGGCGTCATTCTGACAGACGCTGACCTGCCACTTGATACGCCGGAGATTGATCATTGCGGCTCGTGCCGGCGCTGCCTGGATATCTGCCCGACGGCGGCGTTTCCAGCGCCCTACCAGCTGGACGCGCGCCGCTGCATCGCCTATCTCACGATCGAACACAAAGGCCATATCGCAGCGGAGTTCCGTGCCGCCATCGGCAACCGGGTGTTCGGTTGCGACGATTGTCTGGCCGTCTGCCCGTGGAACAAGTTCGCCGAGAGCGCCGCCGCCATGCAACGTGTGGAAGCTGCACCGATCGACGCCGGCCGGCTGGCGGATTTGCTGGAGCTTGACGATGCCGGCTTCCGCGCCCGCTTCCGTGGCACACCCGTCAAGCGCACGGGCCACACGCGCTTCCTGCGCAATCTGCTGATCGGCGCCGGCAATTCCGGCGACCGGCGACTGCTGCCGCTGGTTTCGGCGCGACTGGGCGATCCTTCACCGCTCGTCCGTGCCATGGCTGTCTGGGCATTTGGCCAGCTGGCTGATCGCACGGAAGTGCGAGCCGAATCGTTGGCTCACCTGACCAACGAAACCGACCTTGTTGTCAGCGCGGAATGGCAGGCCGCGCTGACTGACACGACTCATGAGGACTGATTCTTGACCAAACTTTTGTGCCTGGGCCTCGGCTATTCCGCGCAGGCTGTCTGCCGTGTGCTGCAGGCTGAGGGGTGGCACATCACCGGCACGTCGCGGTCGGCTGATGGTGTGGCCGGGATCGTGCGTGAGAGTTGGCAAGGCCTGATCTATGACGGGCGGGCGCCAAGTCCTGAACTGCGCGCGGTGCTTCAGAGCACGAGCCACCTTCTCGTTTCGGCAGGCCCCGATGCTGGTGGCGATCCGCTGTTGCGCCACCATGCCCAAGACATCGCGGCAGCCGCAGACCTGCGGACTGTTGTCTATTTGTCGACGGTTGGAGTTTATGGCGATCACCAGGGCAGCTGGGTCGATGAAATGACGCCGTGCCATCCGCGTTCAGAACGGGCCATCGCCCGCATCGGCGCCGAGACGGCGTGGCGGGACGTGACGCTCGCCAGCGGCAAGCAGCTAGCCGTGCTGCGGCTGGCCGGTATCTACGGTCCTGGCCGCAATGCGCTGGAAAACCTACTGGCAGGCGAGGCCCGGCGTTTGGTGAAGCCGGGCCAAGTGTTCAACCGTATCCATGTTGATGACATCGCTGCCGCCTGTATCGCTGCGTTGCGGTCCGGCGCGCGGCTCGCTGAGCTGCCGGGTGGCGTCGTCAACGTCACCGATGATGAGCCGGCACCGCCCCAGGATGTCGTCGCTTACGCTGCGACCTTGCTGGGTTTGCCGCTGCCGCCAGAGATCGCCTTCGAGCAGGCCGAGCTCAGTCCGATGGCACGCAGCTTCTATGGCGACAACAAGCGCGTTTCCAATCGCTGCCTGCGCCAGACCCTTGGCGTTGCACTGAAGCACCCCACTTACCGCGAGGGGCTGGCATCTTTGCTGGCTGGAATGCGGAGCGGCACACAGTGAGCAGCGCCTGGGACTGGCAACCACGCAAAGCCCCGACCGCCGCTGAAATGGAGGCCATTGCCGTGGCCGCCTATCAGGGCCTGCCAGCGCAATTCCGCGATCTGGCCGGTTCCATCCTATTCAGTGTGGAAGAGTTCGCGACCGGCGAAGTGCTCGACAGTCTTGGTATCGAATCCGAGTTCGATTTGCTTGGGCTCTACAGCGGCATCAGCCTCGACCGGCGTTCCGCCGACGATTTGCCCACAGTTCCCGACACCATCCACCTCTATCGCCGCCCAATCCTGGATTACTGGGTTGAGCATGACGAAAGTTTGGGACATCTGGTCACACACGTCATGATCCATGAGATCGGTCACCATTTTGGCTTGTCCGACGCGGCGATGGCTGCCATCGAAGCATCTGCAACGTAGCCGAGGCGTTATCGGAAACTGTCACGATTGAGTCCATAAAGTGAACAGCGCGTGATGCCAACCTGTGCAATCAGGAACTATTGTTGATTGGCTGGCAGTGTGATGGGCGACAGGCGGGTGAATTGGGCAAGACGTGCGCCAGGGAGTGATGCTGTGAATTTTCGACGATTCTGGAGCCTTGCCGTTACAGCCGCCGCGCTGATAGCCGGTCTGGCCATTGAGACAATGACACCGGCGTCCGCTGGATCAGCGATCATTGGCGGCAAGCGCATGACTTGTTATGCCGCCGAGGTGGTCATTACTGATCAGGCGCCAGGGCCAGGATTTGCCATCGCTGGACAAATTATCTTCAACCCAAAATTCTTGAACCAATATCCGCCGCTGGTGCAGCGCCTCGTGTTCCTGCACGAATGCGGTCATCAATATATCGGTCCAGATGAGACGGCGGCTGACTGCTGGGCCGTGCAACGTGCCAAGCAACAAGGCTGGCTGACACCTGCGACGCTGAACCAGGCCTGCCGCGCTCTGTGGCACACCGAAGGCGACGGCACGCATCTGGATGGCCCAGTGCGGTGCGAAGCACTTCGGCAATGCTACGCCGTCGCTCCGCGCCGTGGTGCGAAGCCTACCGGCACAGGAGCGTTTGTCGGCGGCGCACCGTAAATCCCGAAGCTTCCCGGGCGCGGACACTGTCGGTCTTGCTCTGCGCATACAAGACGTGCTGTCTGCCAGATACCGATTTCTTTACGCGGCAATAATCCGCCACGCTTACGGTAATATGCTTCGCCACTGTCCGTGGCTTGGTGGAGTGGATTTGTTTGCGGCTTTGCACTCCTGACTCAGCTGGCCAGCTTTGGCGCGCGATGACCATGCTGGTCTCGTTACTTGTTGCTGTGCCGTGTTTGCCAGACAGCGCCCGTGCGCAGGCTGAACCCACGGCTGAACAATATGTCGCCCAGGTCGGTGGCGGCGCACAGGTGATCGAACCGGGCGAGCTGCTGATCGGTGACCGGCCGATGGGCTGCGGCACGCGGGCAACGGTGATCGACCCCAATCTGGACGATTTCGCCGCCGCCTATCCAGGCTTCATCATCCTCAACCCGCGCCGCATGGCGGGCGTCAAGCCCAATGTCGCGCGCTGGATTTACGCGCATGAATGCGGCCATCAGTTCCGCGGCCCCGACGAAGATCGCGCCGACTGTTTCGCGGTGCAACGTGGCCGCCGGCAGAACTGGCTGACGGCCGCCGATGTCGAAGACATCTGCACGTTCATTTCGCCGGCGCAGGGCGACAGCATGCACTTTTCAGGGCCAATGCGGTGCCAGTCGATCCGGCGTTGCTTTGGCGAAAAGACGTTCTATTGAGTGCCGCCACCGCAGTGCGCAAGTCAACAGATGCCCGGGTCCTGGGCACCCGGATCGCGGTTGCTGTGCTGACCCTGGCCGTCGCATGGTGCGTCTACGATGTGACGGGAGCGTCGCCGCCACCAACCGCAGAGAGTTACGTCAGCGCCAAGCCCGGCCGCGTGTTGGCAGGCGACGGCTTTGCTATTGGCAAGACGCCCGTGCGCTGCGGTAAGGCGCAAGTCGTGCTGGATCCCGGCCTGGACGATCTCGCCGCTGCCTATCCCGGCATCATCATCCTCAACTCCAAGTACTTACCGCGCCTGCCCGAGGTGGTGACGCTGTACGCGTTCGGCCACGAATGCGGCCACCAATTGCATGGCCGCGACGAGGCCTTAGCCGACTGCTACGCCGTCATGCGCGGCCGTGGCCAGGGCTGGCTAGACGCGTCTGGGATCGACAGGATCTGCGAATTCTGGAAACCGTTCGCGGGGGACAACGCGCATCTGCCCGGTGTTGATCGCTGCGCGCTGATGCGACGCTGCTTCGCCGCCGCCAGCCCATAAGCCGTTTAGGCCGGTTGACGGCACGGCGGCGGTTCGGCATCAGTGCGGCACGCACACGAAAGGTCTTGCCCATGCAGAAATTCACGACGCTGACCGGCGTTGCCGCGCCGCTGCCGATCCTCAATGTCGACACCGACATGATCATCCCCAAGCAGTTCCTCAAAACAATCCTGCGAACCGGCCTTGGCCAGCACCTGTTCTCCGAGATGCGCTACGACGATGCTGGCCAGGAAGTGCCGGGCTTCGTGCTCAACCAGCAAGCCTATCGCCAGGCACAAATCCTGGTGACGGGTGATAATTTCGGTTGCGGTTCGAGCCGCGAGCATGC
>JANNSA010000440.1:0-1649 GCA_031402115.1 Hyphomicrobiaceae bacterium
GACATTTCCCCGAATACCGCGCCAGGCTCCGAGACGGTATTGACCTGAAACTCATCCTTCAGGATTTCGACCTCGCCATCGACCAGAACGCACAGCGTCCGATCATGTTCACCCTCGGCAAACAGGATTGCCCCGGGCTCGACCGTCCGCACCGGAACGTCTTGGCACAATTTCAAAATCGCAGACATCGCCACCTCACCCCAATAAACAGCGGCAAACCCTAGCCAGAGAGATGGTGGGACACCAGCACCCAACGGCGATTAGCCACAGCCCGGCCGGTCATGGCGGTGCCTAAGCTTTGTGCAATTCAAACTGAGCTTTCAGGATCACCCGGCGCAACAATGCCTTCCAGCACCGATTTTATCCGACGGAGTGCGCCAGCCAGATCCTTTTCGACCTCCAACACTAGGCTGGTGTCGCCAAGTTGCACTTTGTCTCCGGTCGTTGGACCGAACAAGAGAGCGTAGTCGGCGCGCTTGATTTCATAGGCCATGATGGCTCCCCCTTATGCCTTGTCCGCAAACGTGCGCGCCTTGACGCGGGTCATGGCGGCAGCCTTGTTGCCGCGCCCGACGGCGCCGTCGGCCAGCGCGTTGCCGCCGCGGATGACCTTGTTGCCGGCGATTTCCACGAGCGTGACGCTCTTGGTTTCGCCGGGCTCGAAGCGAATGGCGGAACCAGCCGGAATATCGAGCCGCATGCCATACGCCGCCTCGCGATCAAATCGCAGCCGCGGATTGGCCTCGACGAAATGAAAATGGCTGCCGATCTGAATCGGGCGCGTGTCGGTGTTGGTGGCATCCAGCGTTACCGTCGGCCGGCCCTCGTTGAGCACCAGCATTGCGTCGGGGGTGGTCACCAGGCCCGCCGTCGCGGCAGCATCTTTGGCGAACAGCTTGGCGTCGGGCACGGGCAGGAAGCTGCCAAACAGGGCCAGCTTGAGATCGCCGGTCGCTGCCGTGATCGGCGCGCGCACCACCACCAGTTTGGTGCCATCGGGGAACGTGCCTTCCACATGCACCTCGCCGATGATGTCGGCAACGCCGGGCTGCACTTCGCGATGGCCGAGCAGCTTGCCGCCGATTTCCATCAACTGCACAACGGAATGCTTGCCGTCGCGGATCAGCTCGAGCAGCACCAAGGCGATCAGCGCCGCCGCTTCCGGGTAGTTAAGCCTGAGACCGCGCGCCAGCCGCCGCTGCGCCAGCAGACCCGTGCTGACAAGCATGAGCTTGTCAACTTCATGAGGTGTAAGATGCAAGGCTTCCTCCGCCGCGCTGTGAACTGAACCTGCCTGAATGACCGAAACGGTGACACGCGCAGGCGGAGGTGAAAAGCCCAATCAGGCTCGCGGAAATCAGATTTCGGCGAAGTGCATCCTGGTTTGGCGCGCCGCATAGCGATTGGGCAGCAAACTGCTTGAAACGTGAGCAATCCAGCTACCCCGACCCGTCAAGCCACCGCCTTGCCGGGCAGTGGTTCAGTTATAGTTTCTGCTTCTGACCCTAAGCGGTCCTGGTGCCAGTGCGCAACAGTGGTATTAGAGATCTTTTACACCTACCCGAGAAGGTATGTCCAAAGCGACCTCACCGAAGCTCCCCCAATGAGGAGGACGATAGATACGAGTGCAGCTCGGTGCCAATTTGATC
>JANNSA010000441.1:0-1968 GCA_031402115.1 Hyphomicrobiaceae bacterium
CGGTGCGCGGCCTCGATGCGGCGCATATCTTAGCGCTGCGCGATGCCATGCGCGCACGCCCGGCCGCGGCTAATCAAACGATCGCGGTGCTGTCCGCCATGCTGGCATGGTCGATCCCCAGGCGCTGGCGGGCCGACAACCCGTGCGAGCACGTGCCGATGCTGCCACGCGGGCAACCGCATGCAGCCTGGTCGCCGGCGGCGCTCGTTGAGTTCTGCCATCTGGCGGTGCCGGAAATGCGCCTCGCGGCAATGCTCGCCCTCTACACCGGCCAGCGGTTGGGCGATGTGCTGCGGATGACGTGGCACGATTTCGATGCTGGCCGCATCGCGGTGCGCCAGCAGAAGACGGGCAAGCGGGTGTGGATCCGGGTGCATCAGGCGTTGGCGGCAGAGCTTAGCACCGCCCCGCGCCACGCCATCGCCATCCTGACCGGCGGCGACAGCGGCCAGCCCTGGACGACGGACGGATTCAAGTCGCAGTGGCAGCACCAGATGGAGTGCCTGGCGCTCGTCACCGGCACGTTCGAAGGGCTGGTGTTTCACGGCCTGCGCAAAAGCGCGGTGGTGGCGCTGCTCGAGGCCGGCTGCACCACGGCGCAGGTAGCCGCGATCACCGGCCAGTCGCTGCAGATGGTCGAGCACTACGCGTCCGACATCAACCAGCGGTCGATGGCGGACGCGGCGATACTGAAATGGGAACAGGGGGAGTAGGCGGGATGGCTGAGTTAAAAGAATTAAAAGTCCGCTACATCATCGTGCACGAGAGCGTGTTCTCGTCGTGGCTCAAAGATGCGGGGTCACTCGGTTCGCTCGCCGGGCTGATCTACGTCAACCATCAGTTTGGAAATGGCTCAGCCGTCGTTGATGGGGTCGGCGCGCTACTGTTGATAGCATTTCTCATTGCAAAGGCAACGGCGATGACGCGCTACAGGCTGGGCGCGCGAGCCGACGGAGAAGATGCATCATGAGCAAGATGGACGAGCCGGACCTGTCACCAAGCTGGGGCGAGAGAAGAGTCGTACCGGACCTGGCCTTGAGCGTCCGCCAGCCCTGGGCATGGGCGATCATTCACGGCGGCAAGGACGTCGAGAACCGTGATTGGCGCAAGCCCAATCCAGGATTGAAGTTCCGCGGCCGCGTGGCGATCCACGCCTCGTCAGGCATGACGCGCGACGAGTACGACGCCATTATGCCGTCGAGCGCGCCGCCGATCCCGCCGCCGCACCTGCTCGTGCGTGGCGCCATCATTGGTCACGTCCAGATCATGGACATCATCCGCGATCCCAACCGCCACATGATCACGAGCCCGTGGTTTCACGGCCCCGTCGGGCTGATGCTGCATGATCCCGTGGCGATCAAGCCGATCCCGTGCAGCGGCGCGTTGGGCTTTTTCAAATGGCGCGACAGGATGACGGCATCCGTCACGGCGCCAGCCAAATGGATGCTGCCAAAGGCGACGATTGAGCCAGCCACACAAGCAAAAGGAGCAGGGCCATGGCTACTGTAGACGTGATCTGGAGCGCGGTGCTCGGCATCGACAGCGATGCCGTCATGGTACGCCGCGAATGCACGCTGCTGCCGCCGTGGGCCGGCATCGCGAGCAATGCGCGCGATGTGGCGGCCGAGGTGTTAACGACGTGGTGCGATCTGGAAGAGTGGGAAGACTGGTTCGGGATGGATTCTGGTGAAGCATCGGCCATCGTGATCATTCACGAGCCGGAGGCGGTGAGCGGGCGCTACCGTGTTGACCTAGAACTGAAGGTCGCCGGGCGGGCGCACGAGTTGTCCAAGGAAGACAGCGCCCAGCTCGACATGATGCTGGCGGCCGAAGGAACAAACCAGCGCCGACCCAGCGCCTGAGTTTGTACAACATCACAGTCACTTAGTACAACTTAGCGTTTCGAATTCAGCCTAAACCGTTGACAGTGCTGGTGCTGCGAGGGGGGATCGAACCCCCGACCTCTTC
>JANNSA010000442.1:0-2545 GCA_031402115.1 Hyphomicrobiaceae bacterium
CAACGGCGGCCCTGAAGAAAGCGGCGGACGACCAGGCAAAGGGCATCACGACCTTCATCGAAGTGATTCTCAACCAGGAGCTGGGCGAACCCTTCCGCCGGGATGCGATGAAAAAGCCGGTGCCTGTGGCGGGGATATCAAAGGCGGATATGCGGCGGCAGAAGACGAACTAGCGTGCCAGGTGAGCTTGCATTTTGTTTGCTCACCCGGTGCGCCAGACAGTTGTGATATCAGAGTTTGTGGATCATTGCGGGACTGTTCCGGTGCACTTGCCGTTGGCATTGCAATCGACGCTGGTGCCCTTGTCCAAATTGTTACAGCTGTATTTGCCCGACTTGCCCGATGTGTTCGACTTGACACCGCCTGCGGCATCGCATTTGGAAGCAATCTCGGCGCGGCTGTGTTTGCCGCTGAGGCTGAAGGTGCGGGCATAGCTTGCGCTGAGGGGAATGGACACGGCTAACAGGACAACGGCTGATTTCATCAAAAGTGACATGGTTTCCTCCATCTGGCTCCGGCCATGATGGCCGGTTCATGTCCGCTTGATTAGAACCTGCTTTCGGAACTGGCGCTGAATGGCGTGTTCATGTCCGGTTCACCTGGCGCAGCCGCCGGTAAAGGCGACACCTTGCTTGTTTCCCGGTTTTGCGCTGACATAAGTCAAGACAAGGCAGGGAAAGTCCGATGGCGAAGCGCGACCAAACCAAAGCTCAGAAGCCTGTTGGACATCAATGCCTTCTTCCGCCAAAACAAGACGCCCATCACCTTCCTCTCGCCCACACCCTGCAACATCCTGGGGCTTGGCCGCTGGATCAACAATTTTGACTACGTCAATTTTCTCGACAGTTTCGACGGTACGCACACCAGGATATTTATGCCGCGCGAGCACGAGCCCCAGGAGTTCCGCTCCAACAAGGACGTGAACAACCATCTCCTCCGCCACAAGGATGTGCAGGTGCGCCTTAAGGAGCGGGGGCCGGGATATCTGATGCTCGTCATGTTTGACAAGGAGACAAAGCAGCTGGCGAGGGAGCTGGGCAAAAAGATTGCGCTGCCGCCGTGATGCAATGAAAAAGGGAAAAAACCTTCCATGAAATCCATCATCACATTTAATGCCGGTTCCTCCTCGCTCAAGTTTGCGGTCTTTGATGGCGGGCTTGCCCCGCTATTGGCCGGACAGGTGGCGGGCTTTGGTCCCGACGCGCTGCACGCGGCATTGGCGGAAATCGAGGGGAAGGGCATTGTGTTGCAGCGCTGCGGCGGCATTGGCCACCGCATCGTGCATGGCGGCACGCGCTACACGGCACCAGTTCGCGTTGACCGACACATCCAGGACGACCTTGAAGCCTTGCGCAAACTTGCCCCGCTGCACCTGCCCTATGGGCTTGGGGCAATGGCGGCGCTACGAAAGCTCGCGCCCGATGTGCCACATATCGCCTGTTTCGATACGGCCTTCCATGCGGGGCGCGACGATCTTCACACGCGGCTGCCTCTGCCGCGCGTCTATCACGAGCGGGGTTACCGGCGTTACGGCTTTCACGGCCTGAATTACGAACATGTGGTGCGGGAATTGCCGCTGCAAATCGGAAAGCCGCTGCCGCGGCGCCTGCTTGTGGCCCATCTCGGCAATGGCTCCAGCATGTGCGCTATCCTCGACGGCAGAAGCGTTGAAACCACCATGGGGTTTTCCACGGCGGACGGGCTGCTCATGGGCACGCGCACCGGGGCCATTGACCCCGGCGTCTTGATTGCCCTGATGCGCGATGAGGGCCTGGAGGCGGAAGGGCTTGAGGACCTGCTCTATCGGCGCAGCGGCCTTTTGGGAATCTCGGGACTCTCATCGGATATGCGGGAACTGCTGGCAAGCCCAGCGGCAGAAGCGGCGGAGGCCGTCGATGCCTATTGCTACCAAGCGGCGCGCTACGCGGGGTCGCTGGCCGTAGCGATCGGCGGGATTGACGCCATTGCCTTCACCGGCGGCATTGGCGAGAATGCCGCGCCGGTGCGGCAGAAAATACTGGCGCAGCTTTCATTCCTTGGCCTCTCGGCAAAGGACGTTCATGTGGTGAGCGCCAACGAGGAGCTCACCATTGCCCGGCATGTCTCAGCCCTACTGCGGCAATGACATCGCCAGGAGCAGCGACGCCGTATCCACGATGTCGTCCACGCTGGCGCCGCGCGACAGATCGGAGATAGGCTTGGCGAAGCCCTGCAGTATGGGTCCGATGGCGCGGCAGCCGGAAAGTTGCTGGGTAAGCTTGTAGGCGATGTTGCCCGCATCGAGATCGGGAAATATGAGCACATTGGCGCGGCCTGCGACGTCGCCGATTTCCCTCATTTTCCGTTCGGCAACACCGGGAGAAAGCGCCGCGTCACCCTGCAACTCGCCATCTATCAGAATTCCGGGATTGCGCCGGCGGACGATCTGCAAGGCGGCCACCACCTTGTCGGCATCGGGGTGATTGGCACTGCCCTTGGTGGAGAAAGACAAGAGGGCGAGGCGCGGTTCCTCGCCCAGTATTCTGGCGGCACTTGCGGCCGGGGG